>DAIPLL010000032.1:396-11943 GCA_036769265.1 Kapaibacterium sp. (SeqCode) | reverse complement strand
GAAAGCATAAGCATGCGTAAAGCATATCCTGGCGAACGTTGCATAGTCGGTCTTGATGTTGGCTCTACTACAACAAAAGCCGTCGTCATCAGTGCCGAAACCAAAGAAATATTAGCAAAATCCTATCTCTACACTCACGGTAATCCAATAGAAGCCGCTAAAAAATGCTACCTATCTCTTAAAGAACAACTCCCCACGGTGCAAATAATTGGACTTGGCACTACGGGTTCAGGACGCCACATTGCTGGATTACACGCTGAAACAGAAGCCGTTTTCAACGAAATATTGGCACATTCCACAGCCGCACTTTATTTTTCAAAAGATGTTGATACAATTTTCGAAATAGGCGGTCAGGATGCGAAATACACATATATTATCAACAAAGTTCCTGCTGATTATGCAATGAATGAAGCTTGCTCGGCAGGCACTGGCTCGTTTCTCGAAGAAGCAGCTTACGAAAGCTTATCGGTGCAATTGCACGAAATCGAACATCTTGCTCTTCAAGCAGAGTGTCCACCAAATTTTAGCGATCAATGTGCTGCTTTCATAGGTTCGGATATAAAAACCGCTCAGCAAGAAGGAATAAGCCGCGAAAATATCGTTGCTGGGCTTGTTTACTCGGTTTGTATGAATTACTCAAACCGTGTGAAAGGTAACCGACCCGTCGGAAACAAAATTTTTATGCAAGGCGGTGTTTGCTACAACCGAGCCGTTCCAATCGCTATGGCAGCTGTAACTGGTAAAGAAATCGTTGTGCCACCTGAACCTGGGCTTATGGGAGCTTTCGGCGTTGCTCTTGAAGTTGCAGAAAAAATTGAAAATGGCTTGCTCAAAGAAAAACATTTCGAACTTGAAAAACTGATTAATCGCGATGTTATTTACAAAAAAACTTTTACCTGCCACGGAGGAAAAGAAAAATGCGATCTGAAATGTTCTATTAATCTCATCCAAATTGAGAATAGAACTTATCCTTTTGGCGGTGCTTGCGATAAGTATTATTCTATAAATTTAAATCGTTCGTCGGACATAAAAAAATACGACTTTGTCCATCGCCGCAACGAACTTTTTTTTAATAAATTCGCTCCCAAAAAGCATTTTGAAGATGCAAAAACAATCGGTATAAACAATTCCTTCCTTACACATTCGCTTTATCCTTTGTTTTATAACTTTTTTACCGAACTTGGATTTAATGTTGTTTTACCACAGAAGCTAAATCCAAAAGGTTTCGAGCGTGAAATCTCATCGTTTTGCTTTCCTGCGCAGCTTTCGCTCGCATTTATGGAGGAATTGCTCGAAAGCAATCCCGATTACGTTTTCTTACCTGCTGTTTTTGAAATTAATGCCGAAAACGTCACTCCACAACGGCTTGATTTCAATTGCACCTGCGTTTTTGTAAGCGGCGAGGCATTTTTTTTGCGCCAAGCTTTTGCCGATAAGCTCCGTAAAACACAACTCATCACTGAAAATTTCAACTTTGCAAATGGTTTCGAAAAAGAACTCGATAAATTTTATAAAATTGCAATCCAAATTGGTGTAACTGATAAGGATAAAGTTCGTTCAGCACTCGCTTACGCAATTGAAATGCAGATTAGCTGCGAACGTGAAGCCCTTGCACTCGGCTCGCAAGCTTTGGAGCAAATTGAGCGTGAAAATACATTCGGTATTGTCCTCGTCGGACGCCATTATAATGCCTTCCCAGAATTTGCAAACAAAGGTATTCCTCAAAAATACGCCTCTCGCGGAGTTTATGTCTTGCCTTTCGATATTTTCGATTGCAGCACGGAAACCATCGATGATGATATGTTTTGGGAAAGCGGCAAGCGAATACTTAGAATTGCGAAGTTCATAAAAAGGTGTAAAAACTTGTTCGCTACCTATATCACAAACTTCTCTTGCGGTCCCGATTCGATGATTATTACAACTTTTCGAAATATTATGCAAGATAAGCCTTCGCTTACTCTCGAATTGGATAGCCATTCTGCTGATGCTGGCATAAATACTCGTATCGATGCCTCGCTCGATATTATCAATAATTATCTCAGATTGAATAGAACAGTTGAGCATAAAGCAATCAATTTGGCACGAATTGAATTTGCCGAACCTATCGCTAAATTCATAACTTCCTCTGGCAAGTCAATCCCGCTGAACGATCCAAGTGTGCAAATACTGATTCCGTCCATGGGCGAACTTTCTGCAAAATTCTTTGCTTCTGCTTTGCGAACACTCGGTTTTAATGCTATTGCTTTGGATATACCTACACCTGAAATTTTGAAACTCGGACGCGAAAATTGCACTGGCAAAGAATGCTTGCCGCTTATTCTTATGGTTGGGCTTCTTGTTGATTTCTTAGAAAATCGTTGGGATGGCAAAAGCAATATTGCTTATTTCACTGTGCAAGGTGCTGGTAATTGCAGACTTGGGCAGTATCCTGTTTTCATCCGGCAGTTGCTCGCACGGCGTGGAATTGAAAACGTTGCCCAAATGGTGCTTATGAATGAAGATGGTTTTGCTGGATTAGGTGAAAATTTTGCGCTTCGTGGCATTCAAGCAATCCTTGCAGCCGATGTTATCGAAGATGTTCGAAATGCCGTCCTTGCAAATTCACTTGATCCTGAGACAGCAATCACTACATTTCAGTATGAATTCGATTGCCTTTTACAAAATTATGAACAAAATCCCGAACAAATCTACTCGCACCTTGAAAATTTCGCCATTAATCTAAAAGAAAAAATCCCATCTCGCATACCAATAGAACAAGCTCGTTATATTGCTCTTGTTGGCGAAATCTATGTCCGTCGCGACCATTTTGCACATAAATGGCTCAATGAATATTTTGCCCAACACGGCTTTGTGCTTAAAGCGGCTCATATATCGGAATGGATATTTTATGTTGATTACCTTTTGCAACTCGATTTGCTGGAATCCGAAAAATCTCTTCGCAAAAAATTTGAACGCCAGATTCGCAATTTCTTTATGCGTGATGTTGAAAGAAAAATAAAAAAAATTATGGAAAAAAGCGGTTATTATAAATTCGACCGCATCGAAATAGAACCTATACTGCGCCACAGCCGTCATCTTTTACCTTATGAATTCAAAGGCGAACCTGGGCTCACACTCGGCATCGCACTAAAAGATGGGCTCGAAAAATACTGCGGCATTATAAATTTCGGTCCGTTCGGTTGTATGCCAACACGCCTTGCTGAATCTATTGCCATACCTGAAATGAATATAGAAGGCAAAATCAAAGCTAAACAGCTTTGCGGGCAAGATATTTCGTTCGCATCCGTTTTCAATGGCATTGCAAACATCCCATTCCTCACAATCGAAACTGATGGCAATGCTTATCCCCAAATTGTTCAATCACGTCTCGAAACATTCACTCTTGCTGCTAAACGTGTTGCAGAAGTACTCAATTTTAGAACAAACGGCAAGCAAAAACTAACTTTGCGTCAGCGTATCGGCAAATTTCTCGGTGATTAGTTTATACACATACTCCGGTGTAATAAGCCGCATACAATTGTGATGCCCCAGTGGGCAACGGTTCCCGCCATGCTTGCTACAAGGACGGCAATCAAGCTCTAATTCGAGCATTTTATCATTAGGGCGATATGGATAACATCCAAATTTTTTTACAGTCGGTCCGAAAAATGCAAATACATCCGTTCCGACGGCATTTGCTATATGCAAAGGGCTGCTATCGTTGCATAATAGCAAATCCATTTTTGCAATCAGTGCCGCGGATTCCAGCAAATTCAGTTTACCTGCGAAGTTGTAGGCTCGCTCATTCCCAGAATTATCGATAATCCACTGGCAAAGCTTTTGCTCAGCTGCACTCCCAAAAAAGAAAATGTCATATTTCTCCCCAGTAAGCATTCGAGTAAGCTCCGAAAAATACTCTTTGAGCCATTTTTTCGTTTCCCAAACCGATCCAGGTGCAATTGCAATTCTAATCCTACTTTTATCTGTGTATGTTTCAATTATTTCTTGTGCTTTCGAAATTTCCTTCTCTGACAAAAAAATTTCCGTTTCATCAAGAAATTGTCTCTCCGAAAGTGGCTTCATAAGCATAAGCACTCGATGCCTATTGTGCAATCCCTTTGGAAGAGCTACTCGGTCAGTAGCAAATTGCAACCGTTGATAACCTATGCGACGTTTTATTCCAGAGAGCAAAAGTATTAGCGAGCTTGTAAGCGAGCTTTGCACCGAAATCCCGATATCATATTTTTGTTTCCGAAACTTAATTATTATTTTTAGGAAATTTATAATTTTACGAAAAAAACCGTTTTTTTTATCGAAAACATACACATTATCAATGTGCGGATTATATTTCAAGATTATTTTTGTTTGCGGAATTACAAGAGCATCAATCTGGGCAAATGGATAAGTTTCCCTCAATGCGCGAAAAATTGGGCTACTCATGATCAAATCCCCAATGAATGCCGTTTGCAAAACTATAATTTTCATTGGCTCATAATTTCATAATACAAACTTATGTTTTTCTGAACTGTATGCTTTATATCAAATTTTTGAACAAGTTCACGAGATCGGCGTCCGAAAATCCGTCGTAAATTTTCATCCTCAACCAGTTGATTAATTCGTTCAGCAAGCAAGTGCGGATTGTCTGCTGGCACAAGGAAGCCGTTTTCGCCATCGGCGACTGCCTCAGGAATTCCACCTGAATGTGTGGCAACTATTGGCAATCCACAAGCCATAGCATCAAGCACAGAAGTACCAAGACCTTCCTTTTTTGAGCTTAGAACAAATATATCAAAAGCTTTCAGATATTCGCCAACATCCGAGCGAAAGCCCTCGAAATAAAAATTCACAAGACCTAAGCTTTCGGCTTTGCGTTGCATTCGTGGCAATAGCTCACCATCGCCCAAAGCTATGAAAGCTACGTCCTGATTTTTAATCAACGATGCAGCTTCAAGAAGCAGCGGATAATTTTTATGCCCAGCGAATGCGGCAACTGTTCCAACAAGCACCTTGCCTTCGAAACGCTTTCGATTTGCCATTCCTTCACATCCCGAAAATTTATCGAGTTCAATCCCGCTATGTATTGTTACAAGTTTGCTTTCAGGGAATCCACTATCCAGCAACACCTGCTTTATTGCGTCCGAGATGCAAACAATCTTTGCAACATTTTTATTCAAATACTTACGCCTGTTGAAAAAATTTAGCTTCACAGGAAAATCAACACGCCGTGTTGCAATTATTTTTAGCTTTGGCACAAGCACTGACGCCATAGCAGCAATGCTTACACTATGCGAGCAGTGGCAATGAATTATGTCGTATCCGTTTTGTTTTGCGATTTTTGCAACTTTTCTTGCTGAAAGCAAATCCAACTCACTTGCAAGTGGTAGCTCCGAATATGGCAAATTCTTTTGAGCGAGCTTTTCTGCAAATGCTGAACCTTTCGTCACACAAATGTTTGTAGTGAAACCTTGCTTGTGCATTGCTTCGTATAAATACAACGCTTGCTGCTGACCACCACGCCACGTTTTGCCGCTATCTATATGCAGAACTTTCGGTTTCACTGTTTTTGCTGCTCGATTATTTTGAAGTATTTCAAAGCAACTCCGAACGCCGAAATAAACGATAGAATAAGCCCATGCCGTCCATCGAGAAAACCGAGCTGCAGGAAATACATCTTAATAAATTTTAGTAAAAAGCTCATAATTGGCTTAAATAAACTATATTTTTTTTTGCTCTGTTCACTTGCAGCAATATCTGTATAAAAATTTATCTTCTCAATATGCGATTTTATCGTCGGATAAGTGTAATGATAAATCACATCCTCGATTGTGCCTATAGGGCAGTTGCCAACAACACTTTCGTGTAACTGCTTATCGTTGAAATTGGCATAATTGCGATTAAAAAGGCGTTTCGGATAGTCGTTTTGCCAACCACAATGATTTATTAACTTCCCTAAATAAAATGATTTGCGTTTTACTCGATATATTTGAAATTGCGGACTTAGCAAAATTTGCTTTATTTTGTGTTTTAGCTCGTTGCTTACAACTTCGTCAGCATCGATCGAAAAAATCCAGTCGTGCGTAGCATATTCAACGGCTTTACGTTTAGCAAGCCCAAAGCCTTGCCAACGCTCGAGCTTGTATATTTTTGCACCGTAACGTTCTGCTATTTGACAAGTCTCATCTTGCGAACCCGTATCCAAGAGTATTACCTCATCGGCAAAATCAAGCGACCTAAGGCATCGCTTGATATTTTGTGCTTCATTTTTTGCAATTATTACAGCTGAGCATTTATTCATTTCAATTTTACTTGCTACATTAGACGAATTCGGTTCTTGTTGGCTTCGGCTCTTTCTTGAACAATTTCATAATGCAAGTCTGCAATTTTCCGAGCAAGGCTGTCCCACGAAGCTATAGATTTATAAATTTGTATGTTCTTCCGATATTTTTCAAGTAAACTCTGAGCAAATACAGCTTTTATTGCGTCAGCTAAAAGCAATGCATCAGGTTTCGCAACAAGATAGCCTGTGTCGTTCGGTTCGATCATCTCCCGCAGGCTACCCACATTCGTTGCAACAATTGGCAAGTCAAAATGATACGCAATTGCAATAATTCCGCTTTGAGTTGCTGAACGATAGGGTAGAACACATAAATCCGCAGCCGAAAAACATAGCGGAACTTCGGCATCTGATATATATCGCACATGTTTTGTGATTTTATCCTCGACTTCGTGCATTTTGATAAGTCGTTCGTATTTATCGAAATTGCCGTAAGGTTCTCCTGCAATTAGCAAGTGATATTCTTCGGGCAAATACTTCATTGTTTCGATTAGTATGTCCAAACCTTTATAATCACGGATAAAACCAAAAAACAGAAGAATTTTCTTATCGAATGGCAAAAGCAATTTATCTTGGGCAATTTTTTGCGGCACTTTTTCGCCAAAATGATTATAAAGTGGATGAACGTGCTCAATGAAACGGGCATCCGCTTTAAGTTCGAGCAGGTCGTTTTTTACTGTTTCGCTCATCACAACAAATGCATCATTATGGCGAAGAAAATACTTAGTAAGACGCTCGTCTCCTGGACGCTTCTCGTGTGGTTTAACGTTATCGAGAATAGAAATTTTTGTAGTACTATCGCTCATATATTTGCAAACAGTACCGAGCGATGGTGCAAAAAACGGCATCCAAAATTTTGTTAGCAGTAGTTCTGGTTCCCAACGACGTATTTTTTGGGCTGAACGCAGATAGCTCATCGGATTTATTGTATCGAGAATTCGCTCGGCAAGTATTCTATCTGCTTTATCGCTTGGCAGAACAAGTTGTGTTTGCCCTGGGAATAAAAATGATGGATACTGCCTTGTGAAAGTATAAGCTTTGACTTCTGCAAATTTCTCAAAAGAACGATATAATGCGGCGTTGAACTGCGCTATGCCACCACGATATGGATAAAAAGTTGATAAATAAGCTATTTTCATAAAAAAGCAATTATTTATTTAAAATTTCGTTTTTCGTTTTTTAATTTTGACTAATTTATTAAAAATATTCGATTTAAAATAATGAATGATGAAATAATAAGCAAGGTTGAAAAATTATCCTTAGGTGAAGCTGATTTTTATTACTGGCAATATCAATATTTGCTCGGGAAAAGCATTATTGTTCCTTTTATTAACGAATATGTTTGCAATTTAAATGGCAAAATCGTTGCTGAAATTGGTTCTGCCGAAGGTGGTGTGCTACACTCCCTGCTTCGTGCTGGTGCATCTTATGGTCTTGCAACAGACATTGCAGAAAATCGCTTAGAAACAGGACGAAAAATCTCGGCTGCTGTTAACTTAAATGTCGAATATACCAACCATAATATTCTTTCTGATGATTTACCTGAAAAATGGCGAAATTTGTTCGATATCGTAATACTTCGGGACGTTATCGAGCATCTTGAAAATCCAGAAATTGCTTTAATAAAAATTAGGGAGTTGATAAAGCAAGGTGGTTATCTCTATGTTACTTTTCCACCATATAATTCCCCTTTCGGTGGTCATCAGCACACTCTTGCAGGCAATTTTTTAACCAAGCTCCCATATATTCACCTTTTGCCGCGTTCTTTTTTCAAGAGAATTATTCGCTCAGGTCGATTAATTGATCAAAACGAAGTCCTTCGTCTGAAAGAAATCAGGCTTTCTTCAAAAAAATTCAAGCAAAGTGCTGCTGCAGCTGGTTTTTTGATACATAAAGAAGAATATTATCTTTTGCGTCCTGTCTTCAAAATGAAATTTGGATTACCTGCTTTAAAAATTACTCCAATTGCCAAATTTCTACCTTTTCGTGATTTTTTATCTCTCGAATGTATGTATGTATTAAAAAAATAATTAATTTTGTCAATATTATTAAAATTTTGACGTTTTAAATAAAAAGAGCAGAAAAATGCTTATAAACTTAAACAAATATAATCTTGCAAGAATTGCTGTTGTATCGCCTGAAGTTAAAATAGGCGATGTTCGTTTTAATATTGACAAAATTAAAGAAGCCATAGAAACCGGACTTCAGAATAAATGCAATTTCTATTTATTCCCGGAACTTTCAGTAACTGGTTATTCCTGCGGGGACTTGTTTTTTCAGGATAACCTTCATAGAGCAGTTCATCAAGCTTTGGAAGAATTGCAGAAATTCACTCAGCAACAGGCTGTAACTATGATTGTCGGGGCACCATTCCGTCTGCTCGGCAAAATGTTCAACTGTGCTGTGTTTATTTCACATGGTGAAATTTGTGGTGTAGTTCCTAAAACCTTCATCCCAAATTACGACGAATATTATGAAGAACGCTGGTTCTCAGGTGATGCTGACCGCAATACCAACATTATCATCATAAACGGCAAAGAAGTTCCGTTTGGGACAGATTTAATTTTTGCAGCAGAAGATTTTCCTCTTATGCGCATTGGTGTTGAAATATGCGAGGATTTATGGTCTGTTGTGCCGCCGAGTTCTGATATGGCACTTGCCGGAGCTAATCTATTGCTGAATTTATCTGCAAGTAGCGAATATCTTGGTAAATCCGAATACAGAAGGAATCTTGTTGTTTCGCAATCGGCACGTTGCCATGCGGCGTATCTTTATTCATCGGCTGGTGCAGGTGAAAGCTCGACCGATTTTATTATGTCCGGGCATTGCATAATTGCAGAAAATGGTCGAGTGCTCGAAGAAAGCCGACGCTTTTCGTTTAATACGCAAATTATTATTGCCGATATCGACGTTGAAAAGCTAAATTCCGAACGCCTCAAAAATAGCTCTTTTGCCATTGGACGCAATCGAAAACAATATAGAGAAATTAGTTTCGAATTCGGTTCTGTTTCCACTGATAAGTTGCTCCGTTACATCCCAAAAATGCCGTTTGTACCTCGCTCATATCAAGAAAAACGTGATGTTTGCGAAGAAATTCTGAATATTCAAATCACTGCTCTGACAAAAAGACTCAAACACATCGGCACAAATAAAGTGGTGCTCGGTGTCTCAGGTGGGCTCGATTCAACTCTTGCTTTGATTGTTTGCACTCAAACATTCGATAGGCTTGGTTTCAATAAAAAAGGAATTATTGCTGTTTCGATGCCCTGCTTTGGTACAACAAAGCTTACTAAAATCAACGCTCAAAAACTATCGGAAGCCTTAGGTGTAAGTTTCCGTCAAATTGATATCACCGAAACCGTTCGTTCGCATTTTCGTGATATATCTCACGATGAAAAAAACTACAACATAGTTTTCGAAAATGCCCAAGCACGTGTGCGAACACTTGTTTTGATGGATATTGCCAACGAAATAGGTGGCATAGTTGTTGGTACCGGTGATCTCTCGGAAATTGCACTCGGGTGGAGCACTTACAACGGCGACCATATGTCTATGTATAATGTAAATTCTGGGGTTCCTAAAACGCTTGTAATGTATTTGATTGATTGGGCTAAGGACAATATGTTTGAAGGTGAAGTTGCGCAAATACTTGGAAGCATTATGAAAACACCGATCTCCCCCGAGCTTTTACCATCCGACGAAGATCAACTTGTCCAACAGACCGAGCAAATCATAGGACCATATCTCCTGCACGATTTCTTCCTTTATTATTTTGCTCGTTTCGGTTATTCACCGACTAAGATTATGATGATGGCTAAGGTGGCTTTCGGCAATAAATTCAAAAACGAAGAAATTAAAGAAAGTATGAAGATATTTATCACAAGGTTTTTTGCTAATCAATACAAGCGTTCCTGTATGCCAGATGGTGTAAAAGTTGGAACTGTTGCACTTTCACCACGAGGGGACTGGCGAATGCCGAGCGATGCTATTTACAATATTTGGATTTCTGAAATCGAGAGGTTCGAACTATGATAGATCTGTTTAATGTAAGTAATCCGCTCAAAATTGTAATTGCCGACGACCACGAAATAATACGTGCAGGGCTTAAGCGATTGCTTTCAGTTGAGAAATCCTTTAAAATTATCGACGAAGCACGCAATGGGGAAGAGGCAATTGAGCTTACAAATTATCACAAGCCCCACGTCCTGCTGCTTGATATTCTTATGCCTATAATGACTGGTATCGAGGCAATACCAATGATAAAAAAGCTTTGCCCCGAGACAATGGTTGTTATGCTCACAGCATTCGAAGACGCTTTGCATATTGAAAAAGCTATTGATGCCGGTGCTGATGGTTATCTTTCAAAAGACATAACTTCGGCTGATTTGGTTGATGCAATTAAGAAGGTTGTCCTCGGTGAACGTGTTTTCAGTAAATCTATTCTAAATTTAATGCAGCATAAGTTTCAGGCAAATACAGAAGATGCTAAGCCAGTATCCATTACAAAACGAGAGCAGGAAGTGCTCAACCTCATAGCCGAAGGCAAAACTAATGCCGAAATTGCAGAAGCTTTATTTATCAGCGTTCGCACTGTGGAATCGCACCGATATAACCTAATGCAAAAGCTCCAATGTTCCAACACCGCAAGCTTAATACGCTACGCAATAAAACACAAACTAACAAATTTGTAAAAAAATTCTTTATATAACACAGGTTCACTTAATAATTTTAACATTTTCAATCTTGAATTAAAATTGTTATATTTAATTTTACATAATTTTAACTTATGAGATTGAAATGTTTCAAATAAAAAATTTAAACGACAGTAAAAGCAATTCAAATTATGATGTTAATGTATTTAAAGCAGAATTATTTGATAATATACAATTTATTTATGAACTCTCACTTGCCGATTTAGAATTAAAATCCTTAAATTTTGATTTTTCTGTTTCCGAGGGACTTCGTGATTTTTTTATAAATAATGTTTCTCATAGTGATTTACTCAAATTTATTAAAAGAATATCTTATTTCCAGTCAATATATTCATTTTTCTCCATTTGACTTATTCCTTTTTGAAAATAAGTATATTTTCTTTTTTCATAACATTATAAAGTCCAAAAATTATTTTATTTATATTTTTAAATAAACTAAATCCGATTTTTTTCATAAAACTTATTGTAGATTCAACTGTTCTAATTTCTTTTGATTGAAAAGTAGCATTACCGATAACAATC
>DAIPLL010000032.1:0-386 GCA_036769265.1 Kapaibacterium sp. (SeqCode) | reverse complement strand
TAAAACAATACCATATTTCCAGTCAAAAAAATCACATTTAACCCCCAATTACCACATTATAAAAAAAAATAAAACAAGCTCTGTAAATCAATACCTAACTCATTGGATTTATCCTTATAAAGGCAAATTCCACCCGCAAATGATAAGAGCATTAACTAACATTATTGGGCTTAATCAAGGCGATATTTTACTTGATCCTTTCTCTGGTAGTGGGACAACGGCTCTTGAGTCACAACTGTTAGGTGTCAATTTCATTGGTTATGATATTTCTCCATTGTGTGTAATTCAAGGAAATGTTAAAACACAGTCAATTTTTGTAATTGATGAAATTAAAAAAATTAAAAGTGAAATATTAAACAGTTTAAAACCAAATATTTTTCAAAACA
>DAIPLL010000180.1:0-2645 GCA_036769265.1 Kapaibacterium sp. (SeqCode) | reverse complement strand
GCTTTGCTTGGAATTTGCAATTCAGTGGTACAACAAATGATCTATTGAGGATACAATTTGTCAATTCCACAACAGGATGGGTATGCGGTCGCTCGGGCACAATTCTGAAATCAATCACTGGTGGTGCTATATGGCAATCCCAAACAAGTGGTACAACTGAAGATTTGTTTGGGTTGTCTTTTGTAAGCTCAACAACTGGTTGGGTTGTAGGTGCAAACGGTACAATTTTGAAAACAACTAACGGTGGCACAAATTGGATATCATTAAATAGTGGTACAACAGAGAACTTAACTGGCGTTTGCTTTGTAAATACAAACGTTGGCTATGTTGTTGGCACAAATGGCACAATTCTGAAAACAACAAATGGAGGCACTACTTGGATTGGATTAAATAGTGGAACCAGCTCTCAACTTACGGCTGTTCATTTTTATGATGCAAATATTGGTGCTTGTGTTGGTATTGGAGGTAAAATATTACGGACATTTAACGGCGGCACAAGCTGGGTTGACGAGTCAACTTCTGCTGGTATTCAAATGACAGACGTACAATTTTTATCACCAAGTATTGCTTATGCAGTTGGATATGCCGGTAATGTTCTGAGATATGAACAAAGCAGTTTACCACCACCTAATTTGCTCTCACCTGTAAATAATGCAACTAATATCCAACCTAACGTAACTTTAAATTGGAGTAACGTAGCACTTGCACTGAGTTATAGAGTTCAAGTCTCAACTAACGTCAATTTCAGCAACTTTTTGTTAAATACTATAACGACATCAACAAGTTATCAATTACAAAATTTGCAGCTAAATACAACATATTATTGGCGTGTTTGCTCGAAAAATGCGACTGACTCATCTATTTGGTCGAGCGTTTTTAGTTTCACCACAACTGATAGCACAATACAAACAATACCTATGAACGTCGGTTGGAACTTGATTTCGCTAAATATTATTCCATTTAATAACTCATTTGCTTATGTAAAGCAGCTTTTAGGAAATAAATTTATTATAGCAAAATCTGCAGATGGGAAAATATATTCTCCCCCATTTGCAAACAATCTTAACACTTGGGATAATCAAAAAGCGTATGTGATTAAGCTTACCGATACAGCTTCACTAAATATCTCTGGCTTGGCTATAAGCCCAGAGAATTATCCAATTAATTTTGAAAATACAGGTTGGTATTGGTTGCCATATCTTAGGAATTCAAATATCTCACCAGCCTTAGGACTGGTCTCAATAATTGGTTCATATGACCACGTTAAAGATTTAGACGGCAAAGTTTTTAAGATTAATTCTACAAATACATTGCAAAATCTATCTCCAGGTAAAGGTTATTTGATTTATATTACAAACACTGCAACATCTCTTATTTATCCGCCAAATTAAAAAAAGTTTATTAAATTAAAACATTTTTAATTAACTTCGTCTAAACAATTGAATTGTAATTATCTTAATTGGCTTTTCAATTATGAAAAAAGCATTGTTTTTATTCTTCCTCTTTCTACCAACTACTTTATTTAATCAAGTTGTTATTTCTTATATTCAGCCTGATATTGTTGCTCCGGGAATGAATAGCTATATCGAGTTTATTGCACCATATAATGCTTACGGCAATTTTGGAGCTGATGGAACATATTATAACGAACTTAACTCGCCGATTAAGATTGAAGTAGTAAATCCTGCCGATATCTGGAAAGTAACATTTGGTCCTGTTGTTGTAAGCTGGCAGGGAAGGTTGATTTCAACGCAAGTTTTTGCTCATCCTGCTTTGAAGCCAAATTCTTGGGATTGGAGTTTGCTTAGCAATGAATTCAAGATAAAAGTGCGAGTAAATAAAAACGGTGTTCTATCGAATGAAGTTGATTTATACATAGTTAAGCCTTTTCCGTTTGGCGACCGTAACACAAGTAGTGAGAGGATCTTGGGCGAAGGCACTCTTGGCAAGCGTTCTCCACGTGGAGCGATGATTGTCGATCGAATGATACTTGCAAATGCTAAATATTTTGTTTTGAAAAATGATACAGATCCAAATACACCTGGTAATCAGGGATATTTGCCATTCATTTTAATTTCAAAAGGCTCAATTGTTGGTGGAAACAATACAATAATAAGCGTTGATGGTGGCACAGATGGTGGCCAGCAACGTTTGCAAGATGCAGGGCCAGGCGGCGGAGGGGGTGGTGGAAGATTTTACGATGCAGGATTGTTTTGTGATAATAGCAGAAATGGCGATGATGGCGGGAATGGCTTTGTTGGTGGCGGTGCTGGCGGACGGAACAATAGCAAAATTCTTGATGTGAGCAACTCTATGAAATTGCCCGGCGTTGGTAGTTTTGAAGATACAAGCAAAACACCTGCAAGAGGCTACTCATTAAACGGTATTCCTCCAAGCTATAAAGATAGTGTTTACGAGTCTGCTGGTGGTGGAACAGGACATCCGTTTGGTCGCTCTGGTGAACATTGTAATGATGGGAATAAGTGCATACCATCTGGTGGTTACGGAGGTGGTTCTGGTGTTAAGCAGAACACACCAGGTGGCAGCGGTGGATATGCAACAGATGGTGGTGGAAATAACAATTCTGGTGGCAAAGCAATTGGAAATAGGATGATTGTCCCACTTGCTGGTGGGAGCGGAGGCGC
>DAIPLL010000179.1:0-2698 GCA_036769265.1 Kapaibacterium sp. (SeqCode) | reverse complement strand
ATATCTGGATGTTTCTTCATTCAAAAATAAATCAAAATAATTATTTGTGCCTTGAAAATCTAAATTATTTGCAACGCCTTCGGCTCCCATATTGTATGATGCAAATGCTACAAGCCAATTGTTAAATCTATTGTATGCCCGTCGTAAGTATTGCATCGCAGCGCGTGTGCTTTTCTCTGGATGGCGCCTTTCATCAACTTCTTTATCAACACGTAATCCGTATGCTCGTGCTGTGCCCTCGATAAATTGCCATAGCCCCACTGCATCCTTTGCCGAACGCGCCTGATATAATGCACTTTCTGCAACTGAGAGATATTTTATGTCGTCCGGCATATTGTATTCTTTTATAATTCTTTCGAACATTGGGAAATAACGTCCAGAACGCTTTAAATATAAAATAACCTGACCAGGTTGCTGCAAAAGCAAATAAAATTCCCTTTCTGCACGCTCTCGCACTTCTGGAATTTCCAAGGGTATGCGTTCACCACAAAGCTCAAGCTTCTCGGGGAGAGTCAAACTTGATATAAATTCAAAGTAGTTCGGATATACAGCTCTCTCAATTTCTTTGCTTTGTGAATAGCATGAATTCACAATTACTATCAACAAAAGTAAAATTACAATTTTTTTCATATTTTATAGTTGATTTGTTACAAATATTTTTTTACTACACCAAATAAGTTCTCGCTCATCATTCGATGCAATGATAACTATACCAGATGTAGCTTTTTGACGCTCGATTATTGAATAAACTAATTCGATACCTTTTTCATCAAGGTTAGTTGTTGGCTCATCATATATCAAAATATACGGATTATGCAATTTTGAAAGTAACAACTTCATCCTTTGTTTCATCCCAGATGAAAAATTTCGTATTTGCTTATTCCTATGTTCAAATAAATAAAAATTTTCTAAAATTAGCCTCAAATCGCTCTCTTTTAAATCTATTTTCCTTATTTTCGACACAATTTTTATTAGTTCTGTTGGAGTAAATTCTTCATAAATACTCAAATATGGTGCAACAAATCCAAAATATTGATAAAAATCAACCTTATCTATATTTTTATTATCAACCTGCCAATTAATTCTCCCTTTCGTTGGTGTCATCACACCTGATATTATTTTAAGTAATGTGGATTTTCCTGAACCATTCGGACCACATACTCCTAAGACATCACCATTTGTAATTTCAAATGTTATATTGCGAAAAATATACTGTTTACCTGTAAAACTTTTAGAAATATTATCAGCTATTATTCTTAAATCCACAACGAAATATTCATTATAAAGTGGCAATTGAATAGTTACCATTGGTAATTCTTCAGGTAATTTTGGCTCTTTATGCTTGTAGTTTTGAGTTTTTCGATAATAATATAGCAAAATCAATCGGTGAATACCAAAACCAAATAGCACACTAAGAGCCAAAAAATTAATAATTAGTATTACATCTTCAATAGTAGGATATCAACTACTGTAAAGATTAACATACTTATTAAAAACTACCAGCCAGAAACAACATCAAGAAGGATATCATCAGCAATTTGCTTCAACGCAACTTCTATTGCTTCGTTCCTGCTGGTTAAAGCATTTTTTACATCAAAAAGACCATAGTTGGAAAAATTCTTTTTCCAAATAGTTTTTTTGTTAATATAATCATAGTATTCGACAGTGCACATAACCACAATTTTACGTTCGGTTTCAAGTTCGCCGGGATTAACCGCGACTGTTTGTTCCGATATCGAGCTAATGGTAACATTCAGTCGGGCGTCTCCTCCAGATTCAACAAGTTCGAAAGAGTTATCACGTTTAAAATTATTTATTAATGATTCAGTCAAAATTAGTTTATACTCGGGATTGCCAAAACCGCTTTGGTCGTTAACAGTTGCAATAGTTAATGTTTTCAAGTGTTCTGGCACCGAGCCCCCTGTAAAAGAATAACAACTTTGTAAAATTATAATCAAAATAATTAAGCAAGTTACAAAATAAAAATCAATAAATACATTAAGAATATGTGAGTATTTTTTAATCTTATTGGATTCTAAATGTTCATATACGGATTATTTAGCTTTTCATTTTTAATGTTTGTCGGCTCTCCGTGACCTGGATATATCAAAGTTTCATCTGGATAAACAAGCAATTTTTCGTGAATAGAAGAGAGCAAAACATCAAGCGAACCACCTGGCAAATCGCAACGACCGATACTGCCATCGAAAAGCGTATCTCCAGAAAAAATCACTTTATTAGCTTCTTCTACGAAACAAACTCCACCTTCGGTATGACCGGGCGTGTGTAAAGCTTTGAATTTCATATTACCAACAGTGAACTCTTCCCCACCTTGAAGTTCCACATCAGGAGAAAAGCTTTCCAAATTAAAAGGCAAGCGGAAAATTGTGAATTTATTTGGTTCGAGCACTCTGTAAATATCATCTTTATGCATATATATTTTGGCGCCTGTCTGGCGGCGAAGCTCTGCGGCATCAGCTGTATGATCCCAATGTGAGTGTGTTAAAAATATTGCTGTAACTTTTAGATTTTTACGTCGTATATATTTCATAAACTCGTGCGTGCTTTCCAGAGGAGCGTCAAATATTGCTGCTTCTCCGGTTTCATCGCTTACAAGATAGCCATTTGTTTCGAATGGTCCTGATGTTATTTTATCAATATTCATTTTTAACGCAAAAAATAATATGCAAAATTATTA
>DAIPLL010000178.1:0-2736 GCA_036769265.1 Kapaibacterium sp. (SeqCode) | reverse complement strand
GAAAAATTAGTGCCATAAATATAAAAACCGAAGCAATCATCAAAAAAAATGTCTGAAAATTCCCCAATTTGATACATAAAAATGGCAATGTTGCTACAGACGAAATAATCAGTAATTTAAAATATTGAATTAAATACAAATTATGTAGAGTTTTATGAAAAATTGCAGCAATCACCAATAAAACAGCAAATTCGCCACAAAGTGTGGCAATTGCTGCACCACGCTCCTGCATCGAAGGAATGAGGATAAGGTTGATAATAATAGTAACTAACAATCCAGCAATAATTGCGAATACTACCTTTTTTTCTTTCTTCCACGCAAGCAACGCACAAAACATACTACCGCTTAGATAAGCAAACAATGTTGCTACCATCACAATCTGTATTGAAGGCATTGCAGGCGAGTAGTCCCGACCAAATATCAATACAACTTTATCGGCAAACACCAGTAAAAACAATGGAATAAAAGTGCCGATAGTAAACATAAACTTAGAAAATTGCTCGTAGGTTCTCACTCTCTCGTCGTTACTTCTATTCTGGGCAAACTGAGGATAATAGACCGCCTGGATTACTGTGGAAAATAGAGTAGAAACCAAGAAAAGATTGGTTACCGATGCATATAAGCCAGTATGGTAATTATTAGTCATTAAGCTAAGGAGAATAATTGGCAGGAAATTATAAACACCGATTATCAAAAAGATTATTCCAATTGGAAGTGCTTCGGATAGGTACCGCTTCCACAGATCGAATTGTAAAGCAAGATTTATGGGTTGAATTCTTTTGTGGTAGTATATAATTAATATTATAGAATTTAATGATAAAGAAGCGGCAATGATAATGGCAGCCAATCTTAAATCTTCAGGCGAATGAATAAATAGCAAAATTCCCGCAAAATTCAATACATTTGTAATAACAGTTCTAAGAGCGTAGATATCAATTTTTTCCAATCCTTGGAAAACCCAATTCAACAAAGTGTTGTTTGTAAGTATATTAATTCCGAAGATGAGGATAATTACTTTTTCTTCCAAAGGTTTAGGCAGGAAATAGGTAACGATACACAAAAGCACATACCCGACCAATCCCATTGCGAACCGGAGAGTGAATAAATTATCAACAATAGTTTTTAACTGCGATTTGTTGGCAGCAACTTCGCGAGTTCCAACTGAATCCAATCCCAAATTGGACAATAACACAAAGTAAACAACCAGATACTTGGCCGAACCAAAAATACCAAAGTTTTCGACAAGCAATACACGGGCAAGATAAATGGAATAAATTACAGTTAAAAATCTACTTGCAACTTCGGCTGTCGACAGACTTATTATGTTTTTTAAAGTTACTTTAATATTCGACATTATCTATTGGCGTAATAATTCCGTTAAAGCAGTTTTCGAGGAAGTTCGTTCATCCCTGTATTTAATGATAATCGGAGTGTAAACCGACAATCCGTGTTGGCTGGCAAATTGGCTCGAGAGCGGTCGTCCACCTGCAACAACTACTGCATTTTCGGGGATTTCCAATGGCTTTTGGTCGGTGGATTGGATAATCACTTCGTTAACTAAATCATATACCTTCATCGATGAAGTGAGAATTACGCCCGAGCCAAGCACTGCACCTTGCCGCACGATAACACCTTCGTAAATTCCGCAGTTACCACCAATCATCACATTATCTTCGACGATTACCGGAACAGCGTTGGCGGGTTCGAGCACTCCCCCAATTTGCGAAGCTGCACTCAGGTGGATGTTCTTACCTAATTGGGCACAACTGCCAACTAAGGCATGAGAATCAATCATTGTGCCGCTATCCACATAAGCTCCAATGTTGATATAGGCAGGTGGCATAATTATTACACCAGGTGCAACATAACTTCCGTTGCGGACAGTAGTTCCGCCCGGCACTATTCTAACTTTATTTTCCAAAGTGAAAGGATGGGTAGGAATGGTATGTTTATCGAAAAAAGGAAATTTGTTGTTAATCGAAAAATCAGCTAAATTTCCAAATTTGAAGAGCAACAAAATTGCTTTCTTTACCCATTGGTTGGCAATCCATTCGTTATTTTCATTTTTATATGCAGTACGGATTTCGCCAGAATTCAATCCTGCAATTAAGGTATGTGTAAAGGAAACGAAATTGTCAAGGTTGCTATTCTCCAAATTAGAAAACTCAGCAAAGTATTCAGTTTGTTCCATTAATTTAGAAAAGTCTGTCATTATCTAATCTCATTAAAAATATCAAAATTATGATAAATTACTCAATTTAGAACAAAATTGATAAAAATTTTTTAATTTTCATATTTACGAAATAGCAATTAATAAAAAATATAGATGGAAAAGATTCGGGTACTCGTAGTAGATGATTCAGTATTTATGCGTAATGCAATCACCAAAATAATATCGACAGACGAAATTGAAGTAATTGGAACTGCCTCGAACGGAGCAGAAGCAATAGAAAAAGTGAAGCAGCTCAATCCCACATTAGCCACAATGGATATAGAAATGCCGGTTATGGATGGATTGACCGCTGTCCAAAGAATAATGGAAGAACATCCGATACCGATAATGATGCTTTCCACACTTACTTCCGAAGGAGCCGATGCAACAATTAAGGCATTAGATTATGGTGCTGTCGATTTTATTACTAAAAAAGCTGCTTTTGCCGAAATGAACAGTTTGAAGGATGAACTGATTTCAAAAATTACAAGTATAGCCCGAAGCAGTAATATGCAAAATCGAAT
>DAIPLL010000177.1:1303-2740 GCA_036769265.1 Kapaibacterium sp. (SeqCode) | reverse complement strand
TAATATCGTGTCCACCCGAAAACAATTGTTTTTTAAACAAAGTATCTGGGTTGATACTTCGTTTTTTTAAGTAATCGTTCAAATACATATATCCCGAATTGGAAAGACTATCTGTATAGCTTATTGATGCACCCTTCAAACTGTCAATTGAATGATATTTGGATTGTTTGGGTGAATTTAAGATTGACTGATAATATGGTTCTCCATACATAAGTGGTACGCAAATCATAGGTGGATTGAACGTCTCGGAAGCAATTTTATATGAACCGCTACATATAAAGGCAATATCAACTTCGTTATTTTCGATTCAATCAATTATAAATACTGCCAAGATGAACGATTCCACAATTAAATTTATTCTATTAGTGGAAGGCAACAAAGAAATTACAGCACATTCGTTCGAGCAAGATTTGCCTGATTACATTAAAGCCAATTATGAATGCAAAGACAGTTGCAAGCTCGATAAAGACATGTCATCTGTCTGTTACAATCAAAGATTGAGAGTTTTGCAAGCAAGTAAACCTATATTAAGTGACAACTTAGGGTACTTGTATATTGGTATAGACAATAGAAATATTGACACGGAAGTGGACGAGAATATGAAAATTTTTGTTTTGATGATTTTTACATTTTTCATTATAGGAATTGCAGGTGCTTTTATATTTTCATATTTAATCACAAAACCAATAAAATCGCTCGAAGTCTTCTCGCAAAATCTAAGTTTGAACAATTTAACTCAAAAAAACTTAGAAATATTCGAAGAAATTAACAAGACTAATATATATTTGAAGAAAATTCTATTTCGCGACGAAATAGACAACTTAGTCGAAACATTCCGCGAGAAGCTGACCCGATTGACCCAAACGCATAATGATCTACAGAATTTACAATCACAATTAATCCATACAGAGAAATTATCAACTATAGGTGTGCTTGCCGCCGGATTAGCCCACGATATCAATAATCCAATTGCAGGAGTATTGAATTCTATATACCGCATTAAAAAAAATCCATCCAACACCGACCAAGTGGTTAGATATTTGGAGCTTATGGAAGAATCCGCCAAAAAAATCCAATTTGTTGTGGCCAACTTAATGAGTTTTACTCGCAAGCAAGATGTGGAATTTTCTCAGATAAATTTAGTTGATATTATCGAAAAGTCCTTATTACTGGTTTCTCACAAACTGAATGAAAATAATATTGTTGTAAATAAAAATTATGTCCAACAAGAATACATATTGATTGGAAGCCAACACTATTTAGAGCAGCTTTTTATCAATCTTTTTATAAATAGCATAGATGCAATAAATCAAAAATCAAATGATATTCCAGATTTTGCTGATAAAAAAATCGAAATAAACATAAGTTTGAATAAAAAGAATCTGATAACCGAAATAATTGATAATGGAATTGGTATTGAGGCAGACAAATTAGACC
>DAIPLL010000177.1:0-1293 GCA_036769265.1 Kapaibacterium sp. (SeqCode) | reverse complement strand
TATACAACTAAAAAAACAGAAGGAACAGGCTTAGGATAGTCGATTGTTCAAAATATTCTAAATATGCATAAAGCAAAGATTGAAATTCAATCGGAATACCAGCAATGGACAAAAGCAACAATTTTATTTAACATTGATTTAGAAAATGAATAAACTTAATATTTGTATAGTCGAGGACGAGGAAATAATTAGGGTAACCCTTGCAGACGAACTCACCGACGAAGGGTTCGAAGTAGTTTCTTTCGCCAATGCACGGGATTGTATTAATTATCTTCAAAATAATTATACCGATATAATAATTACTGATTTACGTTTGCCCGATATTAATGGATTGGAACTACTGAATATCGTTAGAAAACATCATCCTTATGTGGAAATGTTGGTTATGACCGCCTATGGCTCGGTGGATACTGCCATCGAGGCAATGAAAATTGGTGCATTCAATTATTTGATGAAGCCATTCACAACCGATGAATTATTAGTAAATATAAATAAATTAATTGAATTTAAGAATTTAAGATCTCGTTGTAATAACTTATCTATTACTAATCAAAATCAATATTCATACGATAGCTATCTTGGACAATCTCAATTTGTAAGAGAATTACGAAAAATTCTGCATTATGCTGCAAATACAAGTTCTTCAATCTTAATCACTGGCGAAACAGGAACGGGTAAAGAATTAATAGCAAACATAATCCATTATAATAGTCCTCGCAAAGACCAACCTTTTGTGAAAGTAAGTTGCGCTATTTTACCACGCGAAATGTTCGAAAGTGAAATATTCGGACACATCAAAGGTGCTTTTACAGGTGCAATTAAAGATAGAATTGGCAAATTGGAGGAAGCAAACGGAGGGACATTGTTTTTGGATGATGTGGATGATATACCTTTGGAATTGCAAGTTAAATTGTTGCGATTTCTACAAGAAGGAGAAATTCAAAGAATTGGAAGTAACAAAACGATAAAGCTCGACATTAAAGTGATTGCTGCAACCAAAAAGAACCTGATGGAATTATCCGAAAAAGGCTATTTCCGAGAGGACTTGTATTACCGACTTAATGTGTTACCAATTAACTTGAAACCAATGCGACACAGGCTCGAGGACGTTCCAGTTCTATTCCAACATTTTGTTAACTATTTTGCAAAAACTTCGGTGCAAATTCAACCAGAAGTATTCGAAATGTTACAAAAATACAACTGGAAGGGGAATATCCGTGAAATTAAAAACTTAGCAGAAAGAATGGTAATTTTAGCAGATAATTATACTATTGATACCAACAATCTACCCAT
>DAIPLL010000176.1:0-2760 GCA_036769265.1 Kapaibacterium sp. (SeqCode) | reverse complement strand
TATCAATAGAACAGAAAACGACAGTTGGAAACCCGCGTTCTACAGTTGGAACTGTAACTGAAATTTATGACTATCTTCGTTTACTTTATGCGCGTGTTGGAAAAGTATACTGTCCAAATTGTGGCAGACAAGTAGAGAAACAATCGACTGATCAGATAATTGATACAATTATAAAAGATTTTGACGAATCAAGAATTCAAATTTTGGCACCTGTAGTTAGAGGTAGAAAAGGGCATTACCGCGAATTGTTTCTTGAAATTATACGCGATGGTTTTTTACGTGTCCGCGTTGATGGAGAAATTTATGAATTGATTGATGACTTTAAAGTTGATCGTTATAAAATTCACGATATCGAAATTGTGATTGACCGGCTTAACGTTAATCAATCATCACGTTATAGAATTCGTCAATCAGTAGAGGTAGCATTAAACTATGGTAATGGAAACCTTATAGTAAATAGTGAAAATAAAGATGTCTGGTTCAGTCGTAATTTTGCATGCGCTCATTGCGGAATTGGTTTTCAAGAACTTGCACCAAATTCATTTTCATTCAATTCTCCATATGGTTCTTGCCCGGATTGTGATGGACTTGGCGAAAAGAAAGAACTTGATATTAATTTAATCATTCCCGATTGGGATAAATCAATTAACCAAGAAGGAATTGCTGCAATAGGCAAACCGCGTAGTATTTGGTTCTTCAACCAATTGGAAGGAATTGCAGAAAAATACGGTTTTACATACGACACCCCGTTAAAAAAATTAACCAAAGAACAACAAGAAATTTTATTGAATGGAAGCAAAGAAAAGATTCCATTTACATATACTTACGGAGGCGGTAGAAAAGTTACATATATGCATAAGTTCGGTGGAGTAATAAATTACATAAAGCATTATTACAATAATACTTCATCGAATAAGATACGAGAATGGGCAGAGTCTTTCATGAATACGATGACTTGCTCAACCTGTGGAGGTGGTAGATTAAAAAAAGAATCACTTGCTGTAAAGATTAATGATCTTAACATTTCGGAAGTAACCGCATTATCAATTGAGAAAACGAAGAAATTTTTTGATGAATTGAAATTAAATGAACGTGATAGTTTGATTGCAAAGCAGATTTTAAGAGAAATTACATCACGACTTGAATTTCTCTTAAATGTTGGATTGGATTACTTAACTTTAGACCGTTCTGCTCGCACACTATCTGGTGGAGAATCCCAGAGAATTAGATTGGCTACACAAATTGGTACTCAACTTGCTGGTGTATTGTATGTTCTTGATGAACCAAGCATCGGTTTACACCAATCGGACAATGTAAAATTGATTAATTCATTAAAAAATCTTAGAGACCTTGGTAATACAATAATTGTTGTTGAACATGATCGGGAAACAATAGAAAGTGCAGATTATATTGTTGATCTTGGTCCAAGAGCCGGAGAACATGGCGGGGAAGTATGCGTACAAGGTAAAGCCGATCAAATTCTTAATTCAAATAATGGTATCGATTCACTCACAATTCAGTATTTGAAGGATAAAAAGAAAATAGAATACCCTACCGAACGAAGAAAACCAAATGGTAAGTTTATAGAGTTAACAGGTGCATCTGGTAATAATTTAAAAAATGTTAATCTCAAAATTCCTATTGGATGTTTTACAGCAGTTACCGGTGTTAGCGGATCTGGTAAATCTTCATTAATTAATGAAACACTTGTCAAAATTCTATTTAAGAAAATTTATGATTCAAAAGTTATTCCTCTTCCCTTTAAGAAAATTAAAGGACTTGAGCAGATAGATAAAGTAATTGAAATAGACCAAACGCCAATTGGCAGAACACCTCGTTCAAATCCTGCTACTTATACAGGCTTATTTACACATATAAGGGATTTGTTTACCCAATTGCCTGAATCAAAAATGCGAGGTTATAAAGCTGGAAGGTTTAGTTTTAATGTAAGTGGTGGAAGGTGTGAAGAATGCGAAGGCGACGGAGTTAAGAAAATAGAAATGAATTTTCTCCCAGATGTATATGTTCAATGTGAAGTTTGTAACGGAAAAAGATATAATAGGGAAACTTTGGAAATCCTTTATAAAACAAAATCGATTTCAGATGTACTCGATATGAGAGTTGATGAAGCTCTTAATTTCTTCGAAGATTTCCCTGCCTTGAATAGAAAAATAAAAGCTCTTCATGAGGTAGGCCTTGGATATATTCGTCTTGGTCAGCAAGCTACTACACTTTCTGGCGGCGAAGCTCAACGTGTTAAACTTGCTACCGAACTTAGTAAAGTTAGTACAGGAAGAACCTTATATGTTCTTGATGAACCAACAACAGGACTTCATTTTGAAGATGTTAGAATTTTGTTAAATGTTCTAAATCGACTTGTTGATAAGGGAAATACCGTAATAGTTGTTGAACATAACCTGGATGTGATAAAAGTTGCAGACTATATTATTGATTTAGGTCCTGGTGGCGGCGAATACGGTGGTGAAATAATTGCGGAAGGACCACCGGAAACGGTTGCTAAAAACAAAAAGAGTATTACAGGTAAATATATTTTAAAAGAATTATCAAGAAAATAATTGGTATAAATATGAAATCAACATTAAATGAATTCAAAGCTTATCGTTCTGAAATGAATGATAGAATTCTCAATTCCGGTTTTAGAGATTTTAACAAATTCTTTGCTCTAGATAATAAGGCATATTTGGATGGGGCATTATCTGCTAAATATAAAGAATTAATGGGATTAACTGCTTCTATGGT
>DAIPLL010000175.1:0-2775 GCA_036769265.1 Kapaibacterium sp. (SeqCode) | reverse complement strand
AAGATTTTCACACGTCTTGTAAAAGAAATCACAATTGCAGCACGCGAAGGTGGTGGCGATCCAGAAAGCTATCCTCGTTAGAGACTTGCAATTGCAAATGCACGAGCTGTAAATATGCCATCAGATAACATCCAGCGTGCAATTAAGAAGGGCACAGGCGAACTTGAAGGCGAAGCATATATGGAAATTATGTTCGAAGGCTACGCCCCAGGCGGTGTTGCAGTAATAGTTGAAGCAGTAACAGATAACAAAAATCGTACTCTGCCACAAATACGCTCAACAATGAGTAAGCTCGGCGGTAGTTTAGCAGAGACTAACGCTGTTGCTTGGAATTTTGAACGCAAAGGTGTTATTACAATTAGCACAAACGGCAAAACAGAAGATGAACTGCTCGAGGCTGTACTCGAAGCTGGGGCTGATGATTTGCAATACGATGAAGAAGTTTCTCGTGTTGTTTGTGCAATGGAAAATTTCTCATCTGTGAATAAGTATTTTGAAAGCAACGGCTACCAAATACAAGAAGCAAAACTCGAATATATACCAAAGCAAGTAATTACAATAAAAGATGTCGTCGAGGCGCAAAAAGTAATGAAATTTATCGATGGTATAGAAGAACTTGACGACGTTCAGAATGTTTTCTCAAACTTTGAAATTGATGATTCGATAGCTGATAAATTAGAAGAATAATGATTATTTTAGGGATAGACCCAGGCTCGGTGCTCTGTGGCTATGGAGTTGTCCGCAAAAGCGACAATGAAATTGCTCTTATAGAATATGGAGTAATCGAAGCAAAAAAGCGATATCCTGATTTCAACCTTCGGCTAAATGAAATATTCGATAGATTAACATCTGTAATTGAAAGAACAAAACCCGATGCTGCTGCTTTTGAAGCAATTTTCTATGCAAAGAACCCACAAAGCCTAATAAAACTTTCGCATGCAAGAGCAGCAGCTATTTTATCGGTTACAAAAAAAAACTTACCTATAGTAGAATATTCAGCTCGTGAAGTAAAAAAAGCTGTTACAGGAAGAGGTTCATCAAGCAAAGAGCAAGTTCAATTTATGGTGCGTAATTTACTAAAAATTTCTGAGACACCACAATTTATCGATGCAACAGACGCACTCGCAATAGCAATTTGCCATAGCATACGCTCAAGTCCTACCCAGCACAAAGCAAAAAGCTGGTCTGAGTTTATCAAAGAACACCCAGAACTTATTTTAAACAAATAGCAATGCACAGTTCAAAAATCAATAATTTGTATTTTTATACAGTTTTGGCTTTATTAGGTGCAACAGTATTTTATTTTAATCAATTTCATTTAAATCAAGATTACATTTATTATAATCATATTTTACCAATAGCAGAAAATATGCTTAAAGGTTTAGGTTACACTGGTTTTGGGCTAAGGGAAGTTTTTTATCCTATGTGGGGTTATGTTTTTCTACAATTACCTGGTGTGACATTTGGTTTCCCTGAAGCCTGGACTTTAATTTTGCAGTATTTTTTGGCAATTTTAGGGATAATGGTTTTTTATAAATTGTTTGAACTGCAGAAAAAGTTTTCGCACTTGCTACTTTTTATACCTTATTTAGCTCTTTGCTCATTAAAAACACCAGATGGTATCGTTGCTACACTTCTAATTTTTTATCTATATAACTTAAAACTACTTAACGAGAGAAAACAACTGAAGTTTTTGATCTTTGCAGGTTTAATAATTGGAGCAATTGTTAACACTCGAACTGAATACATATATCTACCTTTGTTTCAATTATCAATTTTTATCTTTTTCAAAAAAGATAAGATTATATCACTGAAAAATTATTTAGTAATATCAAGTATAATGGTGATTAGCTTATTTCCTTGGGCAATAAGAAGCGAAACAACCACAGGCGAATGGCGGCTCACTTCGAGTAATGGTGGTGCAGTTGCATATATTTCTCTTGGGCAATTGCCAAATAATGCTTGGAGGATTTTGCCTACGGATAGCACAGCTTACCAAATTGCAAAGAACTATGGGATTAAGGATCCTTTTTCACCAGAGGCAGATAAAATTTTCAAGGAGCTAACTTTTAAGGCTATTTCGGAGCATCCATTGGAATTTGCTAAAAAAATGGCGTTTAATTCAACTAATTTTTTTACAGGTGGTGTTTACACAGGAGAATATGGAAATTTTTTCATTGGCAAAAAAGAACGCACAAAAATTGATGAAAAAATAAATAAAGAGAGTAATAAAATAAATCAATTTTTAGCTTTGCTTAGATTAGAATCTTATGCAAGCATCCCAATTTTAATTGAAAAAAGCATTCAATTATTATTTCTGATATTTTTCTTGTGGATTACATTGAACTCCTTTGTTTCATATACAAAAATATTAATCAATAAAAAGTTTGTAGATGATTTGCAATTCAATTTATTTATAATACTGCTTTACAAAATTTTATTAATTGCTGCAATTCAATATGAATATCGGCATACAACAGGTGTTTATTTAATTATACTTGGAATGTTTTTATATTTTCAAGAAAAAAGCCAATTAAATAAGTAGCACAGACATTCCTGTTCGTGCAAAATAATTTCTGATAGCTGTTTTTCCAAATCGTAATATTTCCTCAGGCAAAGATGCCTGAGCTACTTGCTTCTATAAACCTCAGATTTTTTTAACATTATTAAGATACTCTTACTCTCTTTCCCTAAAAAAATGACAGAACTACGATTAACGAAGAAAGAAGGCTGCACCAGGTGCAGCCTTCTTGTTATGTTTATGTGTACGTCTTT
>DAIPLL010000174.1:0-2787 GCA_036769265.1 Kapaibacterium sp. (SeqCode) | reverse complement strand
GTGCTTTACCGGTTAAATCTGGGAACGCATTTTTTTTGATTGATATTGAATATATAGAAATAATTTTGCCTAAAAGAGAAAAATTTCATAACGATGTTTTCCCGCAATTTATCACAGGAGTTATTGCATATGAAAATACTTTAATCCCATGTGTTAATCCATCGCAATTGTGCCGATTTAATTCATCTGATGAATCAAATTGTTTCGTTATTATTAGCAATGAAAATTTTCGCTTTGCTTTAGAATGTGATTTTGTGCGGTTTCCAGTTAAACAAAGAATAACTCATAAGCAAGATGAACTGCTATTCCACAAGACTAAATGCTATGAAAAAGACTACTATTTTTTGAATGTGGAAATTCTTTTGGATTTGGTAAAAGAACTAGAAAATGAATAAGATAGAGCAAAATATTGCAAACTTCAAAGAAGTATGTCGTCGCCATTGTGATATAATTGAAACTTGTTTGCTCGACTATGAGAAGTATTCCATAGATGAATTGCTTGTGAATGTTGCAAATTCAGCAAATCAAGTTAGACTTGCAGCAAAAAACTTGCAGATCGATAACGCTGTGCGTCTCGTTGATGTAATGCAAAAAGTGCTTTCGCTTGCAATAGAAAAAAGACTTGACCTTTATCCGAATGATATAGATGTTATACTTCGAGCAAATGATTTTTTCTATGCAATAATTCAATTTTCCTATGATGAAATTATAGATTTGTTTAATTCCGAAATAGCAATTATAAACGAACTTATAAATGAAATGAGTACAATAGCGGCACCATATCGTATTAAACAAACGCCGTCGAATAAAAGTTTTGTCAAAAAAAACACCGAAAGTGCAGAGAGTAAAGGCATATTACTTGAAAAGTTCAAATTTTCTCTGGTTCGCTCATCCAATGAAATCGAACAAACTTTGCAAAGCAATATTGAAATTGAAAAGCCAATTGATGTTCTGCCAATTTCGCAAGCACTGAACACGATTAAAGGTGCTGCAATAAGTGCTGGAATAAACAAAGCGTTTGATTTAGCTGATGCAATGCAAGATTTTATTCGGTTTCTTGCTGAAAATAATATACCGATAAACTCTTATCAAATGGATATTTTGCAAAATTGTAATAAATTATTCAAAGAAATTGCTGCAAGCAGTGCTATCGCCATTATCGATAAAATCAAAGATTATAGCGATTATATCGATAGCTATAGCGATTTTTTACGTGCTTTCCTTACCGATCAAGAAACGCCTAAAACTCCTGCAGCAAAAATTTCTAACACAGATATAGTTTTCTTGCACGAAAATGAATCTATCACAGAAAACTCAACAAACGGCAAACTTTATTATTTTGGATATAAATCAAATCGAAGCGATGATTTCTCAAAATATAATAGAATGCTCGAAACAACGATTAACGTTATTGCTAATCTTGTACCTATTCAAAATTCATTGAAGAATTTAAAAGAAATAAAATCATCCATTCGTCAGTTGCAACTTCAATCTAATAATATACTTTACAATATAGTGGACACCGAGAAAATAACTGAAATTGCAATTTCGACTGCACAAAAGTTAGACGAAATTGTTTCGATCATCGATAGCAATTACCTTTCGGCGGATGAAGCTTTGCAAGATGTTAAAAATCGCATCAATATAATTTACAACGGGCTATACAATCTGCGTTCGATAGCTTTTGGAGATATAGTGCGAGGATACAATGAACTTGTTTTAGATTTAGCTAATTATAGCAAAAAGAAAGTTAATCTAAAAATCAGCGGGCGATTTGTTCGTATTGGTTCGGAAAATATAACATTGTTGGAGATTTTGCTACCTCAGCTTTTGCGATTTATCATAATGAATAACATCGAGCCACCAAGCGAGAGAATTCGTCTTAACAAACCCGAAACAGCAGAAATTAAGCTTGTTGCAAGGGCTTCGAGCGGGCGTCTTTACTTAGAAATCACCGACGACGGCAAAGGCGATAGTGCTGAAATTATTGCAATGCGGCTCGAAAATTTAATTAACCTGACAAACAACAATCAAGGAAGATTCGAAATAAGCTCCGAGCAATTATCAGGCACTAAATTTTGCATAATTTTCAATATGAATTATATCTTGATGAAATCACTTGTATTTGAGCTTTCAAACCAACTTTATGCCGTTCAGCTTGCAGATTGCGAAGCACTTCTTGATGAAAAGTCAATTGCTCGTAACTATCCAGATTTAAGTATCGTTGATTTGCGTAAGCTACTTGGCATTGCGTCTCAATATGTTTCAAAAAATAGACCTTTACTTATTGTAAAGGATATGAATAAAACATACGGACTACTTTTTGATAAGTTTATTGATGAAGCAGAGCTTGTTCCAATACCGCCAAACAAGTTGCTTGCACGCTTGCCTTATATTAATGTCTCTTCAATTTATAACAACACGCCTGTTATGATTTTGGATATTAAAAAATTACTCAATGTTTTTATCGACTAATTCAATTAACTTTGAAATTTCATCAGAATAAGCAATAACTCCATCGGTATGTCCAGAGAGTGCAAATATTGCCGTTGTAGAGCGTATGTTCTGCACATATTTTTTCGCCTCAAGGGCAATTTCAACTGTTCCATAAGGAGAAATCCCATCAGTTTTAGCATTGCGTTGAAGCAATTTGTGCCAAATTGATGAGCTATGAAAATGAGCAATGTATTTTGCGTTGTGATTAGCTTCATAAACTGCGGCATGAGTTAACGTTTCAGATGATGGTTGCTTTATGCCATTGTAAAAAACTTTGTTATTATGCAAGTC
>DAIPLL010000173.1:0-2796 GCA_036769265.1 Kapaibacterium sp. (SeqCode) | reverse complement strand
CACATTTGCTTCACGAAGCATTGCGTCAAGTACTTGGTTCGCACGTTCAACAGGCTGGTTCGCTTGTTACACCTGATTATTTGCGCTTTGATTTTAACCATTTCGAAAAAGTAACAGACGATGAAATAAAAAAAATTGAACAAATTGTCAACAATAAAATTTACGAGCAAATCCCTGTAGAAGAGCATATACTTAGCATAGAAGAAGCTAAGAAAAATCCAAATATAAAAATGTTTTTTGGTGATAAATATGGCGACACCGTTCGACTTATTGTTATGGATAACAAATTTTCGATGGAACTCTGCGGTGGTACTCACGTTCGTAATACATCCGAAATTGGTATTTTTAAAATCATTTCGGAAAGTTCCATCGCAGCAGGAATTCGGCGTATTGAAGCTATTACAGGAGATGCTGTATATAAGCATATTCTCGAGCTAAATAATAAAATAGATGAAAAAGATAGAGAGATCGAACATCTCAAAGACGAAATTAAACAGTTAGAAAAGCAATTAAGTCAATATAAATTGCAAAATCTCTATTCTTCAATACCAGAGCTTATAAATTCCGCAAAAAAAGTGGGCGACATTTCAGTTGTGATTCATCAGTTAGAGCACGATAATATTGATGAACTACGTCTATTTGCAGAAAAGTTACGCGACACTTTTGTAAAAAATGGTATTTCTTTGCTTATTGCACCACTACAAGATAAGATAACGCTTGTTTGCTCTGTTACCGATGACTTGAAAGGTAGAATGCCTGCAGGAAAGTTGGTTGGTGATGCAGCCCGTGTGATAGGCGGTGGCGGTGGCGGAAAACCACATCTGGCAACAGCTGGTGGCAAAGACATAAGTAAGCTCCCAGAATTAATAAATGGCGGTTTCATTGAAATTGTACAGAAGTATCTGTAAAAAATAACTAACTTAAAACAAACATCCGATGATTGCTCATCGGATGTTTGTGATTAATGATGGTTGTCTTTACTTTACAAAACCAGCTATGTATTTTCCCAGTTTTGTTTTTGGCAGTCTTCTTCGTTTGATTTTTGTAATTCGTAAGTAAAACAAAGTACTGTAAATAATTGTTTGTAATATCATTATCACAATATCCAAAGACGCATAGTATAGTGAGTTTTGCATTTGTGTAACTTTAATAATAGCTTGCAAAAATGGTACAAGTGGTAACAAATATGACGAAATTTTTACTAACTCAAGTAGTTGCCCTTGAGGCCAGGCAAAACCGCTCAACATAAAAAATGGATAACTCGTAAATCCAAGTATCAAAAAAACTGTAATTCTATGTTTAAAAAAAGTGCCTACGAACAATCCAAATGCTGCCGAAGCCGCAATTCCAAAGAAAGCAATTATGAGTTTATCCAAAATACTTCCATAATAATTTACATTAAAAAATGGAGATAAAATCATAAATGTGATTATTGCATATACCATAAATAATTCTAAAAACGCAATTAATTTACCTAGTGTTATTTTCAACACATTCTCGGATAGCAAGAATTGATCCCGCCACTTATCTAAGCCCCACTCCTTTGCTTGTGATGCAGCAACTGCAATAAAAGTAATTTGTGATAAAATTATTATAAACAAAGCTGGCAGAATCAAATCCCCATATGTTAAATATGGGTTGTATAAATATTGAAAATTGATTTTTATAGGCTGAGCATATCCGATTTCTTGTGTTACAGGTATACTTTTTTTCATTAATGCAGCAGCAGTAATTTTAGCTCCATAAGTAGTTACAATTTGCGAAATCGGAAGCCCAACGTCGCTCAGCCCCAACAACCTTCCTGGGTTAATCAGTAACTGAACAGAAGTTTTTTTACCAAATTTTTAATTTTCGGAAAAATCTTTTGGTATTTCAATTGCTCCTTGTATGCTTTCTTCGGCTAATAGCTGCATAAGCGCAGCTTCCGAATATAAGTTTTGTGTTATAGCTATGTTTTGGTGTGCATCAATCTCTCGGATTAAACTTCGCGATAAAGCTGAATTATCACGATCGAGCACACCAATTGGCACATTCTCTTCAGCTTTGTGCAAATAAATAGCACCATAAAGTAGGGGATATGCAATCGGTGCCACAAAGAAAATCAAAGCTAAATTCCGATCCAGAAAAACTTTGCGGAGCTCTCTTAGAATTATTTCAAATATTTCTTTCATATTACTTTGTAACCGAATAAATTTCTTTTTTTGTAAATTTTTCTCTTGCCCAATTGCGTAATTTTATACCAATTGGACCCATTGTTGTCAATGGTTTTAATATGATTTACAGCAAAGTGCTTTACAAAGCAATAGCTCATGTTTTGCTTGACGAGTCGATAAATATACAGATAAAACGCTTAGTTGATAAAGGTTTTAGCAGAAAAGAAGCTTCAATAAGAGCACTCCAAATATCGACTGAAATTTTTGCCCCAGGAAATCCTTATTTCAATTACGCTATTTATTTATTACCAGGAATGCTACTTTCGATTTTACAAATGTCTTGCAGTTTTGCTTCAATTTGGATATTTCGCGAAGAAAAAGAAACTGCACCAAGCAGGATTACACCACTGAGTGGTTATCGTTTCCCTTGGCTTTTAGCAAGGATAACACCTATATTTTTACTTTCCACGCTTGCAGCTGTCATCCTATTTGCTGTTTATTTTCCACTACTTGGAATACCACTTGGAAAAGGATTTATTGGCATATTTTTGCTTACTTTGCTATATATAATCGCCTCCTTTGGTATGGGTGCATTTTTGTCGCTAATTCTTTCTATTTTGGGTACTGCTGCCCAGGCGTTACT
>DAIPLL010000172.1:0-2836 GCA_036769265.1 Kapaibacterium sp. (SeqCode) | reverse complement strand
CGGGCTATCGCGATGAAGTTGAAGCCTCAGAGTTTCAGTATTACTTAAAACGCTGTGTAGCAACTGCAGGCGATACATTACAGATTGTAAACAACGTCCTATATGTAAATGGGGTTAAAGAGAAATTGCCACCTAATGCAGTTGTCAATCAAAATACACTTCGTGATCCAATGGAACCTCTCCGCACATTCCCAAAAGGACGCAACTGGACTCACGACAACTATGGACCGATTCGCGTTCCAAAGGAAGGAGACGTAATAAATTTAACGCTTGATAATCTGCAAGAATGGGATACATTTATCCGCCGTGAAGGTAACGAGCTGAAAGTTGAAGGCGAAAAAATTTATATAAATGGGATCCAAACCAACCAATACATCGTAAAGCGTGATTACTGCTTCGGTATGGGCGACAATCGCGATTTCAGTCTCGACAGCCGTTACTGGGGATTCATCCCATACGATAATGTGCTTGGCAAACCGCTCATAATTTATTGGTCTTGGGAGATAAAAGACCAATTCGAGCGTCCATATAGTTTAATCGAAAAAATAAAAAATATACGCTGGAACAGAATATTACGAACAGTTGATTAATATGCAACAAATCTCTGGTGCAATAAAAAATCGTTCTGGCACGGAACTACTTTATGATATTGTTTTCAGTGCTGATAAAGCTAATCAGCCAATTTTTCTTTTTTTGCACGGATTTAAAGCATATCGCAAATGGGGATTTTATCCATATTTGTGCGAAAAAGTTGCACAAAGCGGTGCCATTTCAATTAGATTTGATTTTTCACACGCTGGTATAGTTGATGGAGAACGTCTTATTTACGATAGCGAGCGTTTTGCTCTTAACACAGTTAGCCAAGAAGTAGCGGATGCAGAGGATTTTATCGATGCGATTTTACGTCAAGAATTAAATTTAAAATTCGACCTCTGGAATGGGAATATTGTCTTATGCGGACACTCTCGTGGAGCGGCAGTTTCTTTACTGGTTGCAATGCACACAAAAAGTATTGAAAAATTAGTGCTTATATCACCCATATCTCAATTTGACCGTTATTCTGAACGCCAAAAAGAGTTATGGAAAAAACAAGGTTATGTGGAGTTTAAGTTGGTGCATTCACAGCAAAAACTACGTATGAATTATACTTATTTGCAAGATTTACTGGATAATTCAGAAAAATACGATTTACGCAAAATTATTTCGCAAATTGATAAACCTATAATGATAATACATGGTAAGCAAGATCTTACTGTTTCGATCAAAGAAGCATACGAACTTGCTCATTTTGCCCCCAGAAAGGAAAATTTGCGATTTGTTGCAATTGAAAAAGCTGGGCATGGTTTCGCAGCCCATCATCCATTTCGCAATTCAAATGAAATGCTCGATGAACTTGTCAGTGAAACAATAAAATTTATTCACGAAAATGAGTAAAAAAAAGCTTTATATATATTTTACATTACTGCTTGCCCTTTCAAGTTGTGAAATATTTGTTATAAAAGCACCTCCCAAAGAGCAAAAACAAAAAGTAGAACTATCACAGCGAGCTCCACTTAGCGTTGTTTATCTATTCAAAGCAGAGCTCGATAGCAACAACGTTTTCGGTGCGATGAACTTAATAGCATCGCCCGACAAAACAAAATACCTTGCCGAGCAGCGTTATGAACGTATTAGCGACCTTTCGCGGCTTCGCCGCATAATGAATAATAAGCAAATCACAAGTTACAAGCTTGAAAATATCTCAGGCGATATTTCAATTGTTCACTTAGAACTAAATTGGATCGAGAATATTAACTTTGTTGCTGCAAAAATCGACAGCAATTGGTATGTAACCGACTTTAAATATCCAGCAAATCGTTGAAATTAAGTAGGGATACATTCCATACTTGAAAATTCTCTTTCTTTTATGAAAATATTATTTTTGTTTTGTTCAAATTGGCTTTGTTTTTTCTCTGTTGAAACAATCTCCAGCATACCTAATCCAAGACAATTGAACTCACCAATACCGCATTGATATGCGATACGTAAAATTTCAGGATCGCTTTTGATAGTTATCGGTGCAATGAAACCTTTGATTTTGAATTCATCCGATCGACCTTCACGAATAGTTATGAGCTTGCTAACACCTTCGGAACCGCCTTTTGTTCTGATGTATTTTTGATCGAATTTTACTTCGATTGTACCGCTAAATTTTGCATTGTAGAGCAATTCGTATTTCTTTCGAAGATTGTAAGCTATCGCACCCTCGGTTTCTGTTTCGTGAACTCGGTAGAAATGAAGTATCTTATAACCATTATGGAACATAATTTTAGAAACAGCTGTCGGAGCAAGCATAACAAATTTTTGCTCATAGCTAAACTCTGGCTCGGGCAATTGACGAATGCTTTTGATTTTGAATTCTGCATTGCTATCGTTCTGCAAGAGTTTTATTACACCTTTAGATTTGAATACATTTGTTATGATTGGGGCAAAATCGTCCTCCAATGGAAAAGATAGTAGCAATTTTACATCGCCAAATCCTGAATACGATGTTTGTGTAACTTTTTCATTATTTCAACTCATTTATTACTTTCTGATAATACAAATTAATAAAAAAAATAAAATTATCCTAATTTGCTGCATTTTTTACTAAGATTTCTAAAATTTAATTTGCAAAATTCATTTTAGTTTTTTATATTATATACAAGTAGTCCTTCCAAATATACCTCAAAGTCGTCGAACGACTTAATTTTACACAATTTTTTAATTGATATGTTAAATTTTTATTGATTTAAAAATGAGATTTGAACTAATACTAAGTCCGATAGAGCTGAGATTTTCGGTGCCTATTAATTAC
>DAIPLL010000171.1:0-2836 GCA_036769265.1 Kapaibacterium sp. (SeqCode) | reverse complement strand
ATATTGGTACTCGTCCAACAATAACAACTGACACAAAATCAACTTTGGAGGTTCACATTTTCGATTTTGATGGAGAGCTATACGAAATGGATCTAACTGTGCATTTTCATCGTTTTATACGTGAAGAAAGAAAGTTCAAGAATATTGACGAGCTTGCTTATCAAATAGAAAAAGACGAGCTTACTTGCCGAGATATAATTGAAGAATTGAAATTAAAATAATAATAAATAATAATAAGTTAGAAATTCAAAATTTATTCTTTAATTTTATATTGGTATATTTTTCAAAAATTAAAAAGGTTTAGAAATGTACGATATAGTTAAACAGCAAGACCCAGAACTTTGGGAGGCACTTGCAAATGAATTTCAACGCCAGTCCGAAAAGTTAGAACTAATCGCAAGTGAAAACTTTGTTTCTGATGCTGTAATGCAGGCGCAAGGTTCTGTACTTACAAATAAATATGCAGAAGGTTATCCAGGAAATCGTTACTACGGTGGTTGTGAATGGGTAGATGTTGCCGAAAACATTGCTCGCGACCGTTTGAAAAAACTGTTCGGTGCAGAATACGCAAATGTTCAGCCGCATAGTGGATCAAATGCAAATATGGCAGTATATTACTCATTCATTAAGCCGGGCGATACAGTTATGGGATTGAGCCTTTCGCATGGTGGGCATCTAACGCATGGCTCTCCTGTTAATTTTTCAGGTCGTTTCTTTAATTTTATTCCTTACGAAGTTGATGAAAAGACTGGATTAATTGATTATGACAAAGTTGAAAGCCTTGCTCGCCAGCACAAGCCAAAGCTAATCACTGTTGGTGCTTCCGCTTATCCACGTGATATTGACTTTAAGAAGTTTCGAGAAATCGCTGATATGGTCGGAGCCTTCCTTTTTGCTGATATTGCTCACCCTGCCGGTATTATTGCCAAAGGTTATCTGACCAATCCTGTTCCTCATTGCCACGTTGTTGCCTCCACAACTCACAAAACACTTCGTGGACCGCGTGGTGGACTTATAATTTTGGGAAAAGATTTCGAAAATCCTTTCGGTATTGTTGCACCGAAATCAGGTAGAACTAAGATGATGAGCGAAATTATCGATAGCTGGGTTATGCCGGGCGTTCAAGGTGGACCGCTTATGCACGTAATAGCGGCAAAAGCTGTTGCTTTTGGTGAATGCTTGACTGATGAATTCGATCTCTACATACAGCAAGTGCTAAAAAATGCAAAAGTTCTTGCAGAAGAGCTTACCAAACGTGGCTACAACCTTGTAAGTGGCGGAACTGATAACCATTTGATGCTCGTTGATTTGCGCAATAAAGGGCTTACTGGTAAGCAAGCACAACTTGCACTCGACGAAGCTGGCATCACTTGCAACAAAAACTCCGTGCCTTTCGATGATAAATCGCCTCTTATTACTTCTGGTATTCGTCTTGGCACTCCAGCACTTACAACTCGTGGTTTTAAAGAAGACGATTTCCGTTATGTTGCCGAACTTATAGACCGTGTACTTTCTAAGATCGATGACACACAACTCCATAAAGAAGTTGCAGAGGAAGTTCGCCGTTTTACTTCTAAATTCCCATTGCATCAGAAAATTACAAAATAGTTTGATTGAAATGCTTTAGTATTGGCATCCGATGTTTCATCGGATGCCGCTTTTATTTAATAAAGTACGGTAGTTATCTTGCAGTGTAAAATCACCTTTATTTTCACTTTTCAGCTCTTTTTGTTTTATAAATTTTAGCTTTTGTTCGTAGCTGATTGTGGTAATGTAGATACATACATTGCTACAATAATGGAAACAATAGATGTTAGCAAAAATGTTGTTGCCGAGCCGTATTTATACCACACAAACCCCGCAATCGAGCTTGCAAGCATTGTGCAAATACTTTGAAAACCAGTGAAAGTGCCAATTGCAGTAGCCACATCTTCCCGATCGACTATATTTGATATCCAAGCTTTTGAAATACCTTCGGTTGAAGCTGCATAAATTCCATATACTAAAAATAAGATGATGAATATAAATAAATTATTGTTTACTGCCATACCGAAATAGACAATAGCGAATAATAAAATCCCTGCTACTAAAACTTTTTTAAGCCCAATTTTATCGGCAATCTTACCGAAAGGATAGGCAAACAAGGCATAAATAAAATTATAAAATATGTATATACCGATAATTCCAGTATCCGCAAGACCTGTTTGCTTAAGTTTTAGCAAAAGAAAAACATCAGAGCTATTGAATAGTGTAAAAAGTAACAATCCAAAAGACAATTTTTTATAAAGCTTAGGACTCATTTTCCAGTATTTAAGAAATTCCCAAAAAGTTGATTTGGAAATTTTTGTTTTTTGTTCGATAGGTTTATCTTTTAGCAAAAATGTAAAAGCGATTGCAAGACCCCCAGGAAAAAACGCTAATAAAAATAAAGTTTTTTTATTTTCGGGTTGGAAGTAAAGGAAAATTAGAGCAATGCAAGGTCCAAGGAAGGCACCCAAAGTGTCTAAGGAACGGTGAAACCCGAAAACTTCACCTTTAGTTTGAGGAGTAGCTTCATCTGATAGCATAGCGTCACGTGCACCAGTGCGAATTCCCTTGCCAAATCGGTCAAGCGTTCGAGCAAGAAAAATCCACCATGGATAAGTTAGCACTGCCATCATTGGTTTCGAGACAGCAGATAGCGAGTAACCTACTCGAACGAATGGAACTCGCTGCCCAGATTTGTCCGATAAACGTCCAAAGTAGCCTTTGCTCAAACCAGCAGTAGCCTCTGCAACACCTTCCAACACACAAATAAGTAATACCGAAAAACCTATTGAATTCAAAAATAACGGAA
>DAIPLL010000170.1:0-2874 GCA_036769265.1 Kapaibacterium sp. (SeqCode) | reverse complement strand
CTAGTTATTTGTATCGTTTTCCTTTGAGTTTTTTTGGCTAAAAATATTCTCCTTTTGTTTGAAATTTGGCAATTGCTCAAAAGGATTTTCTGCATTATTGTCTGATGCTTCTTTTATAACAGATAAAGCATTATTCTCATTATTGAAAGTATTTGTATTGATAATCGAATCTTGTTTTTGTATGTTTTCATTTCTGCAGCTTTCTCTTAGTGCAGCATTTTTAATTTCAACGTGGTTTATAATTTTATCAATGTCCAATTTTGATAATTTATCAAGCTGTTTGATAATTGACTGATGATAGGGATTATTGTCATTTGTAATATTCGATAAAAACTTGGAAATCTGTATTTGATCAATTATTGGAAATTTTTCATTGCTCGCTTCGAATATATTTTGCATTAATTTGAAGGCATCTTTTATCAAAATCCCAACATTGTCATAATTCCTAAATTTCGATAATTGTTCTGTTGCATCGGCAAAATCATAGCTCAAGTTTGTTCCAAATTTTTGGTCAAATTCTGCAAATAATTCTTCAAATTTAGCCGAAACTACCTCTTTCGACATTTTAATTTCACCGCTTTGCAGCTTATTTATAAACCGATTTACTTGCAAAGCCAATGAATTTAAGTTTTCAAGTAAGAATTTATAATTTTGGTTGTCGAGATCTGCAAAATGCTCGAAAATGTTCGATTTATCGCAGCGTTTACGGATTATTTCTTGAATGTTTTTGCTTTGAAGTAGCTCATTCGAAATACTGCTTATAAGCTCATTATGAAAATTACCCGTTTCACTCGATTTAAGTGGACTTACATAATTGCCACCGACTAACTCGAGCTGAGTTACATCCATTGTAATCATAGTTGCATCCTTGCAATATGTTTATTGTACTGCGCCGAGCAAAAGTATTGCAGCAGCGTTTTCTGGTTTCATTGCTTCAATAATTTTGCCAGCTTTTTTCCTGTTCATTAATTTTAATATTCTTGCTGCGTCTCTTTCATCAATACGTTCCAATATTGCCGCTACTTCTTGCGGCTTCGAATTTTCGTAAATTTTGGCAAAAGTCTCAAAATTAATTTTACTTACAGAATCTACCTTGTTTTCAAGCATTTTTTGATATTGCTCTTTGCGCCGCTCGGCAAGTTCTAATCGAGCCTTTAACTTTGATAATTCATTTTGCAATCTATTAAGGCTATCACTTATGTTCTGCTGTTTTTTTATTGCATTTTCTGCTACAAAGTTAGCTCTTTTTGTTGAATCTTGATAAAATCTTATTGTTTCAAAAATCGTTTTTATTGAATCACGCAAAAACTTTTCTAATTTCAAAAGTGAATCATTTTTAATCATTAATTCATTTTTCAAAATTGCTTCTTTTTCAAAAAAAGCCAATTGTTTCTGAGAAATATGTACAGTTGGCTCTATATAGACAGGCTTTAACGGTTGAATTTTCTTAGGTTTTTGATTTTGAGCAATTTTCGCTGTGTCGATCTGTTCTTTTATTCCAAGCAGATCTGGCCTGTATTTAATCACACCAATAAGTCCAAGCATCAGTAGCGATAGTACAACCGATACAATAATTATCCCTATGAGCAACTGTTTCCAGGTCATTTTTCTTTTCTTATAAACATTGATATTGCTATTTCGTCAATAAAATTACTTTCTTCTTTTTGAACTTCGTTTTTATGTTCTTCATATTTTTTTTCTTTGAGCTTTTCAAGAATCATTTCATCTTTTTTAGCCTCAACGTATTTATTACGTCGAACGTGTTCTATTTCAAGCAGTTGATTTCTCTGGCGTATGGCATTTTCAATTTCCAACTCTACAAATGATTTGTGAGCAAGTCGTGCTTGTAAATCCCCTGCTTTAGCGCTTTTATATTTTTTCGTTAGCAAATTTGATTTATAAGCTTCTTTTTCATTTATAATTTCATCCTTTTTAAAACGAAGACGTAAAATTTTGGCAAGCTCTTCCTTTGCTTGAGTTGTTTTGAAAGAGCGCAATTTTAAAAGCCCTTCAAGTCTATATGTAAATTTCTTTGCCATTGCTACATTTTGCTTAGTTCTATTATTTTATTAACGATTTCTTCATAACTCATTCTTTCATACATTTCTTGTCTTAAAAAGTTGTTAATGTTGTCGATTTGCTCCATAGCTTTATCGATTTTTGGATTTGTACCTTTTTGGTATGCTCCAACACTTATTAAATCTTCTGCACTACGATAAATTGCAATTATTTCCTGTATCTTTTTTGCTGCATCAAGATGCTCCTTGCTGACAACGTCACTCCTACAACGGCTTATGCTTTCCAAGACATCGATTGCAGGGTAATGCCCCAACGAAGCAAGCTTACGCGAAAGCACAATGTGTCCATCCAGAATACCACGTGTAGTATCTGCAAATGGTTCATTCATATCATCACCTTCGACAAGCACGGTATAGATGCCGGTAATAGAGCCTTTCTCAGAAGTTCCAGCCCGTTCAAGTGTTTTCTGAAGCATTGTGAAAACTGACGGAGTATAACCACGTGTTGTTGGTGGTTCACCAATGGAAAGTCCAACTTCGCGTTGTGCCATAGCAAGACGTGTTGCTGAATCCATCATTAACATTACATCCAAGCCTTTATCGCGGAAATATTCTGCTATTGTTGTTGCTGTAAGTGCAGCTTTGCCACGTATCAGCGGAGGAACATCGCTTGTTGCGACAACTACAACCGAGCGGGCATGTCCTTCCCGTTTCAAATCCTTCTCCAAAAATTCACGCACTTCACGTCCACGTTCGCCAATAAGTGCTATAACATTAACATCTGCCGAAGTATTCCGTGCAATCGAGCCTATAAGCGTCGATTTGCCAACACCAGAGCCCGCAAAAATTCCTACAC
>DAIPLL010000169.1:0-2909 GCA_036769265.1 Kapaibacterium sp. (SeqCode) | reverse complement strand
ATACGATAAAAAAGTTAATAGTTTAGGAAGTAATGAACTTTTAGGCAAATTTTATTTAAATAAAGGGAAATTTTATTACAACGTGGGGGAAATAGATTGTGCGATAGTTTATTTTTTTGAAGCATTGCAAATTTTCGATAAGATAAAGATTTATTCAGGAATAGTGCATACTTCAATATACATAGGGATTATAAATACTTCTACATACAATAATTTACTTACAAATAAAAAGAAAATGGAAGAATATGTCAGAAAAGCATATTACGCAAGCAATTTGACCGATGATTTATTTGCCAAAGCGGCCTCCAATTGGTCTATGTGTGAGTTAATGCTTGACAGAGATATCGACTCCGCTTATTATTTTTTGAATAATGCGTACCAATATTTGATAAAATTACCTGATAGTTTGTCGTATTTGAAGTATTTTGGTTTTAGGCTAATTCCTTTTATTTCCAAAAAATCTGATGGTTTGTCTAAAAAAGTCAATTTTAAAGATTTTCTAAATAATATTAACAAATCAATTAGTGAAATACACAAAAGCAATTTTATATTGCTATTTTCGGATGATTTTGCTCTTGCCGAATCATATTATAATTTTGGCAAACTCGATAGCGCAGCATTTTATGCTAAAAAGTATCTGGATAAAGGATTCGTTGTTTTGTATGATTTTCTAAGCAATTATAGGCGATTTATGGTTTATTACTATCTTTATCAATATGAAAAGAGCAAAAAGAATTACCAAGATGCACTAATATATTATGAAAAATATGTTGAAGCCGATGCTGCAAGCCAGCGAAATGATCCAAGAGTTGTTACCTTAGAAATTGAGCAAAAACTTGCTCGTGAGAGATTTTTGAGTGAAAAACGCCTACAAGCTCAAAAACAAATGTTCATTATCATAATAGCAAGCATAATAATTTTTGTAATTGCTTTTATAACTGTTTTACTTTACAAACGATACAAAGACAAACAACGAATCAATGTAGCACTTGCTCAACTTAATACAACAAAAGATAAACTTTTCTCTATTGTTGCACATGATTTGCGCAATCCAGTTGCTTCACTTAAACAAATGTTGGATGTTATAACAATGTATTACGATAGACTTAATGATGAAGCTAAGCAAAAGTACATAAACTCGTTGCGGGAATCCAGCAACCGTTTGCACTCAATGCTGGATAATTTATTAGTAAGGGCGCGCCTTAATCTTGGTAAAATTGTTTGCCAAAAAAAACCTATCGACGTAAATTCATTAATTAGCAATGAATTGGAATTAATGGCAGATTCATTAGAAAACAAGAAACTTTCGATTAATATAGTTGATTTAGAACCAGCAATACATCATATTGATGAAAACATATTTCGCATAGTTTTCAGGAATTTGATGACCAATGCCATCAAGTTTAGTCCCGAAGGTACTAAAATTGAAATAAAGCTCGAGCATTTATCCGGGAACATTAAGTTAGTAGTTAAGGATCAAGGTATTGGGATGCCGCAAGAAGTAGTAGAAAGCTTAAAAGCACGCACAATGATTACTTCTCAACCAGGTACTGCAAATGAGAAAGGCAACGGTCTGGGACTTTCGATAGTCTCTGATATGCTTAAACAACACGGCGGTGCACTCGAAATATTTGCTGAAAAGAATGTTGGAACAGCAATTTCAGCAATTTTTGATTGTAGTGAATAAAGCAATTCAATTAAATATCATAAAATCAAAACCTCACAAATTTTCATTTTCCCAAATTGAAAGATCAATTTAAAGCTCCAAATATTAATATATTTTAATAGAAAAAATTTTTATCATCAATTTTACGGCAGTTATACATTAAAATACTGTTTTCGTACAAAGTTACTTTTTATTTCTTTCAATTATTAATTATTTAGCACCAGAGTATTTATCAAACCAAATCAAAAAAAGTATGAACAAAATTCAACTTAAAACAAGGAACAGTATGGAGATTATCTCAGTTGATGATATTATTCACATAAAAGCTGACGGGAATTACTCAATAATCTCAATTGGTGATGAGCGACGCAGAATAAGTAAGAAAATAAAATATTTTGAAGAAAAGCTCAATGGTTATGATTTCATAAGAATTCACAACAGTTATTTGGTAAATGTGAAGCATATTAAAGAAATAAGGCTGGGCAGACGGATGCAACTACAGCTCAATAATGGAACATTCCTTCCAATATCAAATAGCTATAAAGCACAGTTGATGGAGCGGATTGGTGAGGAATGCAAAAAAATATAAATTGTTTTTATCATTTTTATAATGAGGTAAATTATGTACAACGCAAAACAAATTGTTGATTACGCGTATAATTATTTGCTTGAGCGAATCCCTGGCGAAAATGAGGCAGATCGTAGGAATCTGCTCGATAAAGCACTTCAACCAATTGAGAAACACAGTAAGCTTGAAAATTTAAACGATGCTTATTACAAATTGCTTTGCTCTGCTATTAATAGAAATCATATGGAAAACACCATTGGTAATATTAAAGAACTTAAACAATATTTGTTTGATTTCGATCCTAAAAAAGTTTTTGATGAGTATAAAAATTGGGAGGAAATATGTGATGTTTTCATAGAAAAACACGATAAAGGTGGTTTTATTAATAAAGAAAAAGGAAATAGCCATTGGGTAATGTTTTGCAGATCTGCCTATGATGGCGCAAAATTTTTATCAAAATTTAAAGATTTGGATGATTTGAAAAATTATATTAACGAATACTTGAAATACAAAGAGGTAAATGAAGAACTATACGTAGAAAATATGATTAAATTAGTATATGAAATTTCTGAACAAATTATCGGTTTTGGATTTGCGCTGACTTGCGACTTTATTAAAGAACACTTTAGCACAGATTTCATAAAACCTGATACACATATAAAAGAAATATTCATT
>DAIPLL010000168.1:0-2924 GCA_036769265.1 Kapaibacterium sp. (SeqCode) | reverse complement strand
AAGTAAAAGATGCACTTGTCGAACAGCTTAAAACACATAAGTATGATTTCATTTGCTTGAACTTCGCCAATGGCGATATGGTTGGTCATACTGGTGTTTACGATGCTATTCGCAAAGCAATAGAAGCCGTTGATAAATGCCTATCCGAAGTAGTAGAAACCGCCGTTGCCGAAGGTTACGTCGTTTTAATCCTTGCTGATCACGGCAATGCAGATTATGCTCTTAATCCTGATGGATCACCTAACACAGCTCACTCGCTTAATCCTGTACCATTCATAGTTGTATCCAATAAATTCACAAAAGCTAACGATGGAATTCTTGCTGATGTTGCTCCAACTGTTCTAAAAATAATGGGCTTAGATATACCGTCTGAAATGACAGGTAAAATATTAGTTCAATAAACACAAGGAGGTGTTTTTATGGAATTTAAGGATTATTATAAAATTTTAGGAGTCGATAAGAATGCTACAACTGACGAAATAAAACAGGCATATAGAAAATTGGCGCGTCAGTATCATCCTGATACAAATAAATCAGATCCTCAAGCTGAAAGTAAATTTAAAGAAATTTCAGAAGCCTATCAAGTGCTTTCTGACCCCGAAAAACGAAGAAAATACGATAGCCTCGGCAATTCATTCAATCGTCATCGCCAAACTGGTGGTTCGGCTGATGATTTCGACTGGTCTAATTGGTTTGCTCAAGCTCAGCAATCAGCAGGACGCCGCTCCCGCTCAACTTATCAAACTGTTGGTGATTTCTTCTCATCAGGTGGTGGGCTTTCAGACTTCTTCGAAAAAATTTTCGGCTCCGGTTTTGCCTCAAAACAAGGCTTCAACTATCCGCCTCAACGCGGAGAAGATCTTGAAGTAGAAGTCGAGCTATCTCTTGCAGAAGCTTTCAACGGCACAACTCGTCAAATTCAACTTGATGGCAAAAAAATCGAAGTCAAATTCAAGCCAGGTATCTCTGATGGGCAAGTTTTGCGTATTCCCGCTCAGGGGGGATTAGGAAAATTCGGTGGTGGAAAAGGAGACCTTATTGTTAAGGTAAAAATACTTCCTCACAATAAAGTTGAACGTCGTGGAGACGATCTTTATCTCGATCTCCCTGTCGAACTTTACACAGCTGTCCTCGGCGGAACAGCCAAAATTAAAACTTTCAGCGGTATGGTAAAAGTGAATATCCCACCAGAAACAAGTTCTGGTAAAATATTGAAATTAAAAGGCTTAGGTATGCCAAAATATAATTCTGAAACTAGCGAACGCGGCGATCTATACTTAAACGTGCAAATAAAAGTGCCAAAGAACCTTACTCCTGAAGAGAAATCTCTTTTCGAAAAGTTAAAAGAACTTCATAAAGCAAAAACAGTAAAAGCAGAATAAAATGATAATCATAAATAATTTTATTTAGTTGGTTAGCCATATCTCTAATTTTAAATGGACAAAATTTAGCTTAAAATCCGAGATAATAAAAATATTGGATAATTAGTTTTAGCTCAGTTTTTAATCGTCTGTTTAATTATTTCTACTTCATTTAGCCCACATACTTTATACTTTTTTTTAAATTCATTTTTGATTAATTTTATTTTTTATGTTATTGCAATTTTAATTTATCGGTGAAAAAAATGTATAAATACAACGTTTTTAAGTGTTTAATAGTTTTGTTTTTCTTTGTTTCACATTTAGATTCTTCTTATTCAAAATATTTAGACCAAACTAATATAAAATCAATTTTTGCTTCAAATTCCAGACATATTATTTCACTTAATGGCGTTTGGGAAAAAACTAACAATGAAATAAATTGGGCTAACGTAAGTGTTCCTTATTCTGATCTTTCAACTGAGAAAATTACTTTTGTTAAAAAATTTAAAATTGAGAAAGAGCAATTTGAAACATTGAACTGGCAGTTGTTCTTTCTTGGTTTTCACCATCAAGCAGAAATTTCGATAAATGGGCAGTTCCTCGGTCGGTTTATCAGTGCAATGGCACCGCTTTGTGTAAAAATTCCACCAAAAGCTCTAAATGCAGGCAGCAACGAAATTCGAATAACTTTCCTTGAGCAAAATGATATTGTCGGAACTGCACTTGATCGATACATATATGCACGTAAACGTTACATTGGACTTGTTCGAGAAGCTTTTCTTGTTGGTAATCCGCCAATTTGGGTAAGTGATATCAAAACGAACTATACTCTTTCAAATAATTATCAAAACGCAAACATAACCGCTAATATTTCGATTTCCTCAGCAAACTTGGATATAATATCTCGCTTTCGCAGTAGGGATACTGCTTATTTAGCTCCTATGCAGAGTCGTATTCAGATCGTTGTCGAGTCTAAGCTCGTTAAGCTTACAACTGGTGAAATTGTTGCAATTGGGGAACCTCGCCAAATCACTATTGAAGCTGAACGTACTATTAACGTGGACTTAAAATTTTCGCTTACTGCTCCAGTTCTATGGTCTCCTGACAACCCAAACTTATACTCTATGCAAACTAAAATTTTACAGGCTGGACGTAGTATTGATGATTATTCAATTAATTTTGGCTTAAAAAGCATTTCTATATCAAAAGGCGATCAATCAAGGTTTATTCTAAACGGTAATAATATTACTCTCAAATCCGTTGCTTACGTCGATTATCATATTGCTTCGGGACAAAGTTTATCTCTATGGAGAATGGAAGAAGACGTTCGTATGATTAAAACACTTGGTGCTAACGCAATTCGTTTCAAGTTTAATCCGCCTCATCCATATTTTTCTTATCTTTGTGATAAATATGGTTTGTTACAGATAATTGATCTTCCAATTTATAACATACCTTATGAACTCTTTAACCGAGACGAATTTAAAGTTTATTCAAAAAATTTCTCAAAAATGCTGGCTTAATATAAGCAAAATTAAGTTTCCGCTTTTGCTTTTAACTTCT
>DAIPLL010000031.1:0-13375 GCA_036769265.1 Kapaibacterium sp. (SeqCode) | reverse complement strand
TTGAGCAAAAAAGAGCTGTATAAGCTACGGCGGAAATTTGGGTTTGTGTTTCAAAGTGCTGCACTTTTCGATTCGCTTAATGTTTTTGAAAATGTGGTTTTAGGGCTTTACGAGCATGGCGAGCGAGATATGAAATATCTCGAGCAGGAGGCAAAACGTGTATTGCAAGCAGTTGGTTTGCTCCCACCATTAGAAGATAACAAACTTGAATTCGAAAAAGAATGGGAAATCTTAAGGAACAAAATGCCTGCTGATCTTTCAGGTGGTATGAAAAAGCGTGTTGGTGTTGCACGCGCACTCGTTGGCAATCCAGAGTACATTTTTTACGACGAGCCAACAACAGGCCTCGATCCTGTTACTTCTGAACAAATTGATGATCTTATCTCAGAATTATCACATAAACTGAAAGTTACATCAATTATAATTACGCACGATATGTTCTCTGTTTATAAAATTGCAAATCGTGTAGTTATGCTTCACGATGGAAAGGTGCAATTCGAAGGGAGCCCTGATATGCTTAGTGATTCAAAAGATCCAATTGTCCAAGAATTTTTAGATCGATATAAGAATAATAAATAAAATTAGTCAATTTGAAATTATTACTCTTTTTTTTATCTTTGTTGAATATATTAATTAACAAGTTTGCAGAATGAGGCAAATCGGAATATTCATATTACTCGTAATTATCACTTCTTGCTCGGTTTTTAAAAGCGACAAGCCTGCTATGTTGAAATGTTTATCGGAACGAAGTAAAAATTTGACTTTGCGTTGGGGAGATTTTTTGCCTAAAGAAAATTCTTTTTATGGCTATGAGATTAACGCATATGGAGAACTTTTTTTCTATACCAAAAATCAAAAGAATCCCGATGGCAAGAAAGAAAAAATATCGAATTTAGATCCAACCGAAGTTTGCAGTAAATTAAAATTAGTGCAAGAAACAATTTTAAAGACGCAAACTTTATTTTCGCCAGGTGAAAATAGTGCTCGGTTTGTTGAATTCTCAAATCCAGATGAAAATATGAATATGCTTGCAGTCTGGAATCCTGCGTTTCAAACAAAAGGTTCAAAGTATTTTCGTGAACTTTACGATTCATTAAATATTTTAGTTCCAAGCATTAGAGAATTGAAAAATAAAAGATGAAAGTAACAGTACTAATAGTGGACGACAACTCTGAATTTGCCTCGACAATGGCTGATATAGTCGAGACGTTCGGTTATGAGGCAGCAGTTGCTTATTCCCCATCTGAAGCGTTAGCTTATTTAGATGAAAAGCATAGATTTGTTGGAATAATTCTGTTAGATATCGAATTTGCACCAGGTGAGCAAACAAACGGACTCGACCTACTCGAAATTATACGAAAAAATTACATACAAATACCAGTTGTGATGATTTCGGGGAAAGGAACGATAGAATCAGCAGTTCGTGCAACTAAACTTGGTGCCGTTAATTTTATCGAGAAAAGCATATTATCAAAAGAAAAGATAAAAGCTGTGTTGGATAGTTCCGCTCGACACGTATCTGCATCCTTGGAGGAACTTGAAATACAGAAATTTTTAAGTTCTTGTGGCATTATCGGAAAAAGTAAGAAAATTTTGGATGTCGGCGATAGCATAATACGTTTTGGGCGGACTGATCTGAATGTGCTAATCACAGGCGAGACAGGCACAGGCAAAAAGCTTGTTGCAAAAGCATTGCATTCGGTTAGCCGTCGTGCGAAATTTCCTTTTATCACTGTTGATATACCTAATATTCCAAAGGAGCTTTTCCAAAGCGAACTTTACGGTCATATTAAAGGTTCTTTTAGCGGTGCAATGGAAACTAAACGAGGACTTTTTCAAGAAGCACATAAAGGAACGCTTTTTTTGGATGAAATTGGGGATTTACTATTAGAACTGCAATCGAATTTGCTAATTCCAATTGAAGAAAAAATTGTTAGAAAAGTTGGTTCTTTGCAAAATGAAGAAGTAGATATTCGGTTTATCTCGGCAACAGACAAAGATTTAATGCAGCTAATGAAAGAAGGTAGGTTCCGAGAGCAATTATATCATCGTTTGCGAGAATGCGAAATTTACATCCCACCGCTTTCAGAGCGCCGTGAGGACATACCTGAAATTATCAATCATTATTGCCAAAAGCACAATGCTGATTTTGCAGATTACAAATATTTTTCTGATGATACTATCGAATTTTTAACTCAATACACCTGGCGTGGAAACGTTCGTGAATTACAGAACTTCCTAAAAGTTGTATTGCAAACCACACAAAAAGATAAAATTGAAATAACCGATGTACAGAAAGTCCTAAATAATAATCATAACAAAACAATCCAGGTTCAAATACCTGTAATCACAACAGACCGCACATTGAAGGAAGACTTAGCAGAAGTCGATAAAAAGAAAATTGAAGCTACTCTTGCTCAATGTAATGGAAACGTTAGCAAAAGTGCTGCAATTTTAGGTATTAGTAGAGAAACGCTGCATAATAAAATTAGGCGTTATAATATTGATGTATCACAGTTTAGAAAAAAAGCCAATTAATGCCAGCAAATAACCTAACAGAAGAACAACAGCTTGCTTTTATGCGAGATCGCCATATCTCGCTTACTGCAAATGCTGGTTCTGGTAAAACCACTGTGCTTGTAAATAAATATTTGGATATATTATTGAATTACAAGACAAAAGACGACGCCGTTCCCAAACGAAATGTCTTACGAATTTTAGCTATAACATATACGAAAGTAGCCGCTGCAGAAATGAAATCACGTCTTGCAAAAAAAGTTGAAGAATTAACTATGGAAGAAATCCATAAGCCGAATCCGAATTCTCATAAAATAAGGATACTTAAAAATATACGAGATAGAATACAATTTGCTAATATATCCACAATTCATAGTTTTTGCAGTGGTTTGTTGCGAGATTTCCCTAAAGAAGCAAACTTGTCGCCTAATTTTACAGAAATTTCCGAGTTGGATCAAGCAATTTTCCAAGATGACGCAATAGAAAGGGTTTTTCAGAATCACGCAAGCGATTCTAATTTAATTGAACTATTAGCAAAATACGGAAAAAAAGACATAAACGATATAATAAGTCAATTGATTAATTCAAGGAAAAAGCTTTTTAGTTTGATCGATTTTTATCAATGTAATAGTAATGAAAAGATTTTGAAAATATTTGAATTACGGCAAAAAAGATTATTCACCAATTTTATGAAGATTTTAGAAAATTTCCTTTCTTCAGAAACCTATGACGACTTAAGAGGAATCGAAAAAGAGAGATTTAATGCTAAATACCTTGAAGTTTTAAAAAATATTGAGAATTATTTTCAGACAAGTGCTTTCAATGAAGAAGATTTAAAAAATTACTTGCCAAGATATTTTTGAAAATTATAAGGTTAAAGGACATAAAACATTTAAATCATTATTGGAGAGTAATTTATCGAATGAATTCGAACGTGATCAATTTAAACTATTAACGAAAATTAGAGATCATTTGCGTAGCAATCCACCAATGACTTACGATAAAATTAATTCGTACATTAATGAGGCACGTTTCATAGTAAGTTTAGCAAATGAAGCATTACTTGAATATCAAAAGTTAAAAACCGCAATTTCAGCTATAGATTTCGATGATATGATTTACCTTGCAAAAGACCTATTGAATAATGAAGTTGTAGTACAGAAAATTTCTAATGAATATGATTACATATTGGTTGATGAATTTCAAGATACAAACATTGATCAGGCTGATATCATAATGAAAATATGCGGCAGGTTCAAAGAATTAACTATGATGAATAAATTATTTATCGTTGGGGATCCCAAACAAAGCATATATTCGTTTCAAGGAGCAGATGTTGAAGTATTTAATATTGTGACTGAATTAATAAAAGACGAAAATAAAGATGCATTAAAAAACGAATCAGAAAAAAATCAATCACTTATACCACAATTTATTGATTTGGAACCAGACAACGCACTAAGAATAGTAAATTTGGATGAAAATCAGAAGTTTGGCGATCTCTCCTTATCGATTTCATTTAGGATGTCGCCTGTAATTGCAGGATTTGTCAATAGTATTTTCTCAAAATTGATGTCGGGAAAGCGTATTGATTACGAAGCACTCGATGATAATGATACGAAACAAGGAATTAAATATTCCCCCATTGTTTGTGGACGAAAAACAGCTGAGCTCTTAGATGAAAGTGTTGATCAAAACGGCGAATCTTCTTATAAGCAAAAAATAGGTACAGTTTCTTTACTATTTGCTATAAAAGAGAATAATGAAAATTCAAAAGAAAAAGATACGGACAATTCAAATGATTTTGAATTATTTACCGAAGAAGAATTACTTGTTCGTCATATAAAATACGTGCTTTCAGACAAGGAGCCTTGCCCAGTTTACGACCAACAAAAAGAATGCTTTCGAAAACCAAATTACGGCGATATTGCAATACTTGTAAGAAAACGAAGCAGTTTTGCAAAACTGACTAAGGCTTTGCTTGAAAACAATATACCCTATGAAGTAAAAAGCGGAGTGGGCTTTTTCCAAACACCTGAAATACAGGATATAACGCAATTCCTTAATTTTTTGGTTGATAATCATAATGATTATGCTTTTGCAAGTGTGTTGAAATCGCCTTTTTTTGAGTTTAATTCTGCTGAAATATTTGAGATTGCAATAAATAATGGTAAAAGTTATTACAATAAATCGCTATATCAGAAGTTTCTTGATTTTGCCAAAAATTGCGATAATGTTAATCTAAAAATCAAGTGCGAAAAAGCAATCAATCTCATTAGAGAGCTTAAATTTTATGCAAGCCGACTTAATATATCGAGTATGATATACAAGGTTATACATAGCGGAAAATACATTTCATTTATTGCAAATTCACCTGCTGGCGAGCAAATAAAATCAAACTTCGATAAATTAATAGCTTACGCACGCAAATTTGAATCACGCGGATTTCGTAGTTTATACGATTTTGTAGTGGAACTAGGTCATTTGGCAGAATTCTCGAAAGAGCCAGAAGCAATTGCCAAATCAACTGCAAATGTAGTTACTTTGACAACTGTGCACGGTGCAAAAGGTGCTGAATTTCCAATTGTTTATCTTTTCGATACAAACTACAAAACTCAGATCAATCGTGGCTTCATTATTAGCAAAAATAGCGGACTTGCATATAACTATAAAGAATTCGATAGTCTTTTCACCAAACAATACTCCCCCACACCAAACATTCTGATCAGGAAGTCCTTAAATGAATCTGAAATTGCCGAAGAAATTCGCCTTTTTTATGTTGCAACAACTCGTGCTAAAGATCATTTAATCATCACCAGTACCCTGCATAGGAAAAAGGATGGAGCTTACGCAAAGGCATCTGGTTTTGCTCACTTGCTTCTAAAAGGTTTAAACATCGAATATGATAAAAATGATTTCATTCAAGAAAATAAATTGATAAATTTAGATACAAATTTAGAAATTTTTATAAATAACAGAATAATCAAAAAAAATTTAATCGTCCCAGTAAAAATTTTTGCAGATCATAATGATATTTACGTACCTGATGAAGATAAATCGACTACTTTGAAGAAAGAAAAGCAAATACATATTTTACTTGACCCAGTAATCTCCATACCAAAAAATAAATACTATTATCCTTCATATCTTACTGAATTAAAAGACGATAGCGAAGATTTTTTGATAAAACGTATTTACCGTTTCGACGAGAGTGCTTTATCCACCGATGAAAATGAAAATAGAGATTTGGCATTGAATTTTGGTTCAGCATTTCACGAATTGATGGAAAAAATTGATCTTTGGGTTGATATAGATGGAAATATCAAAGAAGATGAACTCGCAAGAAATATATTCGATATTTCACAAATATATCAAAATATAGATGCATATTCAAAAATTCGTGATATAGCAAGAAGTGTTATTCTTTCACCATTTATCCAAAAAAATATTCTGTACCTACTTTCATCCAAGCGTGAATTTCAGTTGATAATGCCATTTGACAAACATTTTCTTGGTGGAATAATTGATTGTTTGATAATTCGAAGCAACACTGAAATTGAAATTTGGGACTGGAAAACAAATTTTGTTAATTCGAAAAGAGATTTGGAGAAATTCCGTAAAACTTATGAAATACAGCTTAAAATATATTCATATTTGATATTTCATCTTTATAAAGAAACGCAAGAACTAACTTGCAGATTGCTTTTTGTTAGCTCACAAGATAAAACGAACGAAGGGAATTGGATCGTGAGCTATAATTATAAACGTAATCAGATACCCCAAATTGAAAACGAGATCCTAAGTTTAATGAAAGAGCCAATTTTTAGCTATTAAACAACTTTTTAATCCAGTAATGAAACTTATGAATGCCTTTACCATTTAAAAACATCATAGGACAATAGCCATGAATAACATTTATTTCCTTCTCTTTTGCTAATTGCATAATTTGCTTAGAAAAACTACCAAAAACAAACCAAGCTGTTTTAATTTTTCCCTTCTCAACATTATAAACAATTTTTTTAGCTTCATTTGCGCTGATTGAAAATATGACATTTAAGCTATTTTCGGGAATTTCGTTTATGTCATTTTTGCAAATGCTACCCAGAAAAGCATCTTTTCTATACCCCAAAGGAATTGGTTGGTAGCCCTTATCTAAAAAAAGCTTAAATAACTCATTTCCCCAAGCATCATCACGGCTGGAAATGCCAATAATAACGGGATGTTTGTCAAGCAAGAATTCTTTGATAAGATTTTCCATAACTCACCTAAGTAAAAATAAAAATACGTATAATATTAGGAAAAGTTGCAAAGTCATTTTGACTTACCTGCAAGTCATTATGTCATTTTCAAATTGAAATATTAACAGTAAATTATGTCATTTTTGCAAGAGGATGGTTATTTTTGTCAGCTTATTATGTCATTTTGTCGCATTTTTAAGATTGGCACGAATTTGGTATAATCAAAAGCGAATTTAATTAATGACAAATAAAAGGAGAAAAAAAATGACAACATTAAGAATCGATCCTTTCCGTGGATTTGAAAATATGCTTCGTAAAATGAACGAAGTTGCAGGCGAAATTGAACGTGGTTTCACAGTTGAAACTGGCGGATTTAACCCAAGAATTGATATTTATGAAGATGATGCTAATGTTTATATTACAGCAGAATTAGCTGGCGTTCCCAAAGACAAAGTATCGATTAAACTAAATGAAGATCGAATGCTCGTTATATCTGGTAAAAAGGAACGCAGCGAAGGTGAAAAAGATAAAATATATTTACGCAACGAACGCAGTTTTGGAGAATTTAGCCGTACATTTGTATTGCCAGAGAATTTAGAACTGCAGAGTGTAAAAGCAAATTATCGTGATGGTGTTTTGGAAATTTCGATACCAAAGAAACAACCCGAACCACCAAAAGAAATAGAGATTGCTATAAGTTAATCAACTATGTTTAACTAAAAAGGAGGGATTAACTATGGCACTCGTAAAATTTGATCCGTTCCGTGGCTTTGAAACATTGGCTCGCAGAATGAACAGCTTAATGCAAGATTTTGAACGTGGATTTAACTTCGATTTCGGTGGTTTTTCGCCAAAAATTGACATCTCGGAAGATGAAAAACACATTTACTTGCAAGCAGAAGTTCCCGGAATATCCAAAGAGGACATCAAAGTTACGATTAATGATGATAACGTCCTGACAATTAAAGGCGAAAAGAAACGTGAGCAAAAAACAGAAGATAACAAAGAAGGATATTCCTACATTAGAATTGAAAGAAGCTTTGGGGAATTCTGCCGCTCGTTTATGTTACCAGAAAATGTAAAGAAAGATAGCATCAACGCAAAATTTGAAAATGGTGTATTAAATGTAACCTTAGAAAAAATTGAGCCCGAAAAACCAAAGGAAATCGAAGTTAAAATAGACTAATGCGAGCCATAATTAGCCACTAAGCTAAACATCCGAAAGTGCAAACTTTCGGATGTTTTATATTTTGCACTTTATATAACAAAAAAGCCCAGAATATACTTCTGGGCTTCCTTGCTCCTGAGGAGGGACTTGAACCCCCGACCCTCTGATTAACAGTCAGATGCTCTAACCAGCTGAGCTACTCAGGAATTTTTACAATCAAAGAACGTTCATCAAATTTTAGGTTACAAAATTAAAGACTATTTTTAAAAAAAACAAACATTTTTTAATCAATATCGGTTTTTTTTTTAGTTTTTTTTAACTATTTTTGATTATCCAATTATTAAGGATAAATAAAATGCCAAACAATTCAGATAATAAGAGCGGCTTTTACAAATTTTTGTCTAATTTTCTGATATTTATAGGTGTTTTTTTTGGAATAACAAGTCTCTTTGGCATAATAGAAGCATTGTTTTTTATAGATTTAGGTCCTAAAAAGTTGTGGAATTTTTTAATTGTCTTATTGCTTTTGGGTGGAATACCTACTTTCTTTGGCTTCAAACTCAAGAAAAAATATAAAGAACTGGAAAATATAAATAGATTAAGAACCTATGAACAAATTGTTCTACGTATTCTCACAGAAAATGATAATTACATTAATGCTGCAACCTTAAGTTTGAAGTCAGGTTTGCCAACAATAGAAGCAAGGCAAATCCTTGATACGCTTGCCAATCAAGGAGTGATAAGTCCAGAGATTGATGATGATGGCAATATATATTACACGTGTCCGCAATTAATAAAGAGGAAAACTAATTGATGGAAAAGAAAGATATTTCAGGAATTCGTCACGATTATGGAAAATTTCGCTTAGATGAGAAAAGCATAAAGAAAAATCCATTTGAGCAATTTGAAATATGGTTCAACGAAGCTGTGGAAGCAGATTTTACTGATCCAAATGCTTTTGCTTTATCAACGGTAAGTAGCGATGGGAAACCTTCATCAAGAATTTTGCTACTTAAAGGCTTTGACGAAAAAGGATTTGTTTTTTATACCAATTATGAAAGCCGCAAAGGACGTGAACTTGAACAAAATCCGAATGCTGCGATGTTGTTTTTTTGGGATAAATATGAACGACAAATTAGAATTGAAGGTCGTATTGAAAAAACATCGCAAGAAGAATCAAATATATATTTTCAATCACGTCCATATACAAGTAGGCTTGGAGCATGGGCATCAGAGCAAAGCCGAGTGTTAAAATCAAGATTTACACTTATGCGTAAAGTTGCGATGCTTATGCTGAAATATCCTACATATGTTCCTTTGCCACCTCATTGGGGCGGCTACCGACTTGTGCCCAAGCAATTCGAATTCTGGCAGGGGCGCGAAAGCCGTTTGCACGATCGTTTTCGTTATGTATTGCAACCCGATGGCAACTGGCAAATCGACAGGCTTTATCCATAATGGAGCTATTATGAAAATCGTAACGTGGAATATAAATGGTTATCGTGCTATAACCGGGCAGAACAAAAGCATACGCCTTGATAATATTTCGTTCGAAAATAATCTATTTAAATTTATTAACGAAGAAAATCCTGATATTATAGGTTTGCAGGAAACAAAAGCAAATCCTGAGCAAATAGCAGATCATTTGCGTGTTCCACCTGGATATAAAGCCTATTACAATTCTTGCAAAATCAAAAAAGGCTATAGTGGAGTAGCATTGTTTTCCAAAATCGAACCACAAAGAATTAATTACGAGATTGGTATATCGAAATTTGATGATGAAGGTCGGCTAATAGAAGCAGACTTCGGAAGATTTCTTCTGTTTAACGTATATTTCCCTAAGGGCTATACAGATGATCCAAGATTGGATTACAAACTGGAATTTTATGATGCACTTTTAATTTATCTTAAAGAACTACTTAAGCAAGGACGTTCAATAATCATTATGGGCGACTACAATACAGCACGAACAGAAATAGATTTAGCAAATCCTAAGGAAAACGAGAATACATCAGGCTTTCTTCAAGTAGAACGCGATAAAATGGAGGAATATTTCTCGGCTGGATTTGTAGATGCTTTCAGATTATTTGTTAAAGAAGGTGGACACTACACGTGGTGGAGCAATCGAGCGAATTCTCGCGCAAGAAACATTGGCTGGAGAATCGATTACCATCTTGTTTCGCAAGATTTAGTCCCATTTGTAAAAAATGCTCGCCAAATGCCTGAGGTAATGGGATCGGATCATTGCCCTGTCGTTTTAGAACTTGACCTATAATTTTTGCAACATTTAACACAAACTATACGTATTGATTTTAATCAATCACACTAAATAGGTTATTTATGACAAAGAAATTATATCGTTCCTTTCAGGATAAAAAAATTGCAGGCGTTTGCGGTGGGCTTGCTGAGTATTTTGATGTTGATCCAGTCTTTATTCGAGCGTTGTTTATAATTACAACTATTGGTTATGGAATAGGTTTTATTGCTTATATAACTTTGTGGATAATTGTTCCAGAAAAGCCAAGATTAATTTTCACAAAAGAAGAAAACATAGAATTATCTGTTGAAGACGAAATTTACGAGGAAAAACCAAAAGAAAATAAACGCAAAGCTTATTTCGGAGCTATTTTGATAACCGTTGGATTAATTTTACTCTTAGAGGAATTTATTGATCTTTGGGATAGAGACATATTTATATCGCTTATATTAATTGCGGTCGGCTTGTTTTTCCTTTTTAGCATAAAAAGGGATTAATTTATGAAAAGTAAAAGTGTTTATTTCGGCACTGTTTTTATAGCGTTAGGTGTTATAGGTCTTGTGAATAATTTTGTATTTTCCATTGATTTTAGCTATGCAAAATACTCTTGGCAAATTGTTTTAATATTACTTGGGATGACTTTTTTCAGCATACCAAATAAATTGAAGATAACTTTGATTATAATTTCAGGTCTTATAACGGGCTATTTTCTTTATGGTATTTTTTATAACACAAAATTCGAATTCAAATCCAAAAAAGTTGTGCAAGTAATTGATTCATCACTCAGCAATAAAAAATTAATTTAAACAAATAAGTTAAATTATTTTTAATCATTTTGGAAATTATACCAAAATGATTATTTTTATAATCATTTATTAATACATATTTCATAAAAAATTGAACTCAGAGATAAATAAAATAGCAATTTTAACACTCGGTTGCAGCAAAAATCTGGTTGATAGCGAGCGACTTGCCGCTTTGCTTGAGGGAAAGCAATTTGAACTTACAGATAAACCATTTGAGGCAGATGCAGTAATCATTAACACTTGTGGATTCATAAAAGCTGCTAAAGAAGAAAGCGTGCGATTAATATTGCAAATGGCAGAGTTACGTCACCGTCGAAAAATCAAAAAGTTAATAGTTTTTGGCTGTCTTAGCGAACGTTATCCAGAATTAAAAAATCAAATCGTGCAGATAGATGAGATATTTGGCGTCGAACCATACAAAGAAATAGTCAACACATTCGGTAGAACTTACATAAGCGACTATGGGCGAATTTTGATGACGCCACCGCATTATAGTTATCTAAAAATTGCAGAAGGTTGCAATCACAGGTGTTCGTTCTGTGCAATTCCATTAATTCGTGGGAAATATCGTTCAAGAAAGTTAGAAGATGTATTAAGTGAAGCAAAAGATTTGGCTAAGCAAGGTGTTCAGGAACTTAACATAATCGCACAGGATACAACTTACTACGGGAGAGATATTTATGGCACAAGTAAGCTTGCCGTTTTATTGCAAAAGATTGCAACACAGAATGATTTTAAATGGATCAGGCTTCTATATACTTATCCAATGAACTTTCCTAAGGATATATTAAAAGTTATTGCTGATAATAGCAATATTTGCAAGTATATCGATCTTCCTTTGCAACACATTTCAAACAATGTGCTTAGTTCGATGAAAAGAGGCATCACCAAAGAGAAAATTATCGATTTAATCAAAGAAATTCGCGACAGAATCCCCAACGTTGCAATTAGAACAACATTGATAGTTGGATACCCTACTGAAACCGAATATGATTTTGAAGAGCTTTATAATTTTGTAGAAGAAACAAGATTTGATAGGCTCGGTGTATTTACTTATTCACCAGAAGAAGGAACTCCTGCTTTCGAACTCGGTAATCCAATACAGGATGAAATAAAAGAACAGAGATTGGATAAAATTATGCTTTTGCAACAAAGGATTTCGCTTGAAAATAATCAGAAACTTGTCGGAAAAGAAATTGATGTAATAATTGATAGTGATAACAAGCGTTCATATATAGGTAGAACTCAGCACGATGCACCTGAAATTGATAACGGAGTAATTTTAAAATCATCAAAGAAGTTTTTGCCTGGTATTATAGTTCGTGCAAAAGTTACACGAGCCGAGGAATACGATTTGCATACCGAATATGTTGCTACACTTTAGCGAACTTTGAAGGTTGCCATAGTGATAATTGCAAGCATAACAGCGACTATATAGAACCGCATAACAATCTTAGATTCGTGAATGCCGCATTTTTCAAAATGATGATGAAGTGGAGCGATTTTGAATAATCTGCGACCTTCGCCATATTTTTTCTTTGTATATTTGAAATAAGAAACTTGAATTATTACTGAAAGAGTTTCCGCAAAGAAAATACCACCTACAATCGGCAGAAGCAATTCTTTTTTCAGCAAAATACACAAACCGCCAACTGCACCACCAAGTGCAAGCGAGCCTGTATCGCCCATAAAAACTTGCGCTGGATATGAATTAAACCAAAGGAAACCAAGAGCGGCACCAATAATTGAAGCAGCAAATATTGTTAGTTCGCCCGAGCCGGGCAAATACATAATGTTCAAGTATTTTGAGAAAGTTGTGTTACCAGTAACATAAGCAATAAGAGCAAGTGTGAAAACAGAAACACCAACAGTTCCAATGGCAAGCCCATCGAGCCCGTCAGTGAGATTAACAGCATTGGAAGTTGCAGTAAGAATAAAGACTACCATTGGGATGTACAAAATTCCGAAATCGAAATTATAATTTTTGGAGAATGGAATTGTTGTCAATGTATTATATTTTTCGAAACTTATTGAAAACCACTCAGGGAAGAAATAGATTGTTGAACCAAGAACAAGCCCAATCGTTACTTGCCCGACAATTTTATAGCGACCGATAAGTCCATTGGGATACTTTTTAACGACTTTCAGATAATCATCAAGAAAACCTACGGTACCTAACCAAGCAGTTGTCAGAACAATAAGGATAATAAACATATTGGAAATATTTGCCCAAATCAAAGTTGGCAGCAAAACAGCAAGCAGAACGATAATACCGCCCATTGTTGGGGTGCCTGCTTTAAGAGAATGATTGCCAACGGTTGCAAGTTCACGCTTAGCTTGCTCGCCCAGCTGATTTTTCCTCAATTTTGCGATAATTTTCGGTCCGAAA
>DAIPLL010000167.1:0-2935 GCA_036769265.1 Kapaibacterium sp. (SeqCode) | reverse complement strand
GGCAATTGATGCAATCAGCGGACGTGTACCAGGTGTGTTTGTAACACGTAACTCGCTGAGATTATTCTCGTGCAACTCCAGCTTTTCGAGCTTCTTCAGATTGCAAATTGATGTCGGTAGCTTCGAAATGTAATTCCCAGGTGCTCGCAGTTTGATTAAATTATTTAAATTTCCAATAGATTCAGGTATTTCTGAAATCTCGTTTTCGCTTAATACTAACTCCTCCAAATTAACTAAATTGCCGATGTCTTCTGGTAATTTCTTAATTTTATTATTGTTCAATCCTAAACGTTTCAGATTTGTCAAATTCCCAAAATTATCAGGTAGCTTCTCAAGCTCGTTCCACGAAAGAACAAGCACAGTTAAATTATGCAGCTCTGTGATTTCCTTTGGTAATGACTTTATTTTATTTCCGCTTAAATCAAGCTTTTTTAGTGATTTGAGCTTGTTTATCTCTGCTGGTATTTCTTCTATTTGGTTATTCCAGAGTATTAATTCTTCTAAATTTGGAAAATTGAAAACTTGTTCGGGGAATGTGTTTAAATCTTTGAAATGCAGATCCAGACGGACAACTCTTTCGGGTTCTTTCATTGCTGCCTCGATTGAAAAATAAGTAATCGAGGGATTTTGCGAGCTTGTTTCTGTATTCATTTTGCCTCCATATCTTTTAAGTTTTGGGATATTTTTCCAGTTATAATAATTAAAAAAATTCAAAAAAACAAATTAATTTATAAATACAAAAGTAATATTAAAATCGGGATTATTATCCCTATTGCACCAAGTATTGCCCCTCGCCAACGTAAACCCTTTTTGCCTTTGATGATAAAAAGCCCCGAAATTGCAAGAAAAGCAAGCGCAACGCAATAAAAATCCGAAAAATATGTCCATACAACTCCTGGATTGTAATGCATTTTGTTCACATAGAATAATAGTGGACGGCGTTTTATAGTTTCAAGCTCGCAGTAGCCAGTGTTTAAATCGCAAGTTACACTTCCTCCATCAATAAAAATCTTGAGTTGATTCGGCAATGGAAAATAATAGCTTTTATATGAAGATTCACCAACAGCATTTATAATTTGCTGAATTTTCTCCTCATTTATGCTTTCACGCGAAAGATGCTCCTCCAATTGGAATGCTTCTTTGCGTATTATATAATTTGGGTTCCAGTCCTTGATGTGATTTATTGCTATCCCCGAAATTGCATATATCAAAGTCATACCAATGAAAAAATAACCAAGATCGCGATGCAATACTCTATTCAATTTATACCAATTCATTCTTTTATCCTCTTTTAGTTGCTATTTTATGCATTTTTTTGACAAAATTATTTTCAATCTATGAAATAAATTAGGCTTTCGCTTGCAGAACATTTAAAATTAATTATATATAAAGAAAGGGAGAATGCGCTCTCCCCCTTGCTTTTTCAATTATATCGATGAATGCTATATCTTTGTGTAGTTTTTCGCAATCATTTTAAATTTAGATACATAACCTTTGGGACTATTTTGAATCTTTTCCTTCAAATTCTGTACTTTTTTCATACTTTCTTCGAACGCACAGGCGTGATCAGGATCGTCTTTTACTTCCTTTGCTTCTGCTTTCAACTCTTCTTCGAGCTTATTGGCGTAGTCCATATATAATTTTTCTTCTTCCAAAGTTCCAACAACCTTTACTTTTATACCTTCAAGATCTTTTGGGAAAGCAGAAATTGCTTCGCTGGTTAGTATTTGCAATTTCATCTCTGGATCTTCTGCTTTTACTATGAACATTTTCTTTCCGCTATGGCTGCAAACATGCACCACTAAACCTTCAACTTCGACTTCGCCGCCTTTATACTCGAATTTGTTGGAATTAATCTCTTCAAGAGTTACTTTTTTCACTTGCTCGGCTGGCTTTTCTGCTTGCTTGCAAGCAAAAAGCACAAAAGCGACTGCGAACAATAATATGAATGTCTTTTTCATAATTTTTCTCCAAAATGTTTATTTTTCAAGTGTAAATTAACAAAAATATTACAAAATATTAACAGATTTTGCAAGCTTCTGGAGTCCTTTCAATACAAGCTCTGGTTCTAAATAAACATCAAATCCGTTTATTTTTTCAGCAATTATAGAGCCGTCGCCACCTGTAATAACAACTTGTGGCTTCTTACGCTTTAATTTATTTCTGGACACCTTTTGCAGTATTTCACGTATTCCACCCACAACTGAATTAAATACCCCAATCTGAATAGCTTCAACTGTGTTTATGCCACAACAGTACGAAATTGCAATTGGTTCGACCTCTGGTAGCATACTTGTAAATTGATGAAGAGCTCGTGCTTGTGTTCGAAGTCCTGGGAAAATTGCACCACCAAGTGCAATGTTTGGCTCGACCAGCACGTTAATTGTAATAGCTGTCCCGCAATCGACAACTGCAAGCGGCGGTTCGTAATCGCCAAAAGCTCCAATTAATCCAAGCTTGCGGTCTGCTCCCATTCCCTGCACCCGAGAAAAATCAACAAGCGTTGATTTTTCAATTTGCTCATTTGCATTGATAAAAGTGCATCCTTTCTCTTTCAGTAGCTTAGTTAGCTGTTTATATGCTTTGTCGTTCACACTCGATATAATTATTTTGCTATAACTATTATCGCATACATTAATTCCAACTTTCTTAAGCCAATCATCGTAACTCAAATCAAAAGCAAAAAATAAATTATTATCGAGCATCTTTACTCGACTATTGCCAATATCAATTGCCAAAATATTCTGTTTATTCCAGTTCATAGCGAATAGAATTAGTATTATCGATTAAAATTGTTTCTTGCTTTTCTATCGAAAAAAGTTCAAGTTGTCCGTTTTTGTGTAAGTTTTTTGAAAAAAATAGACCTTCTCGACCCACTATTGTAATAACTTTGTTAAAAATATTTAAATTTTGAGACCATTCGGTAAAAACTTCA
>DAIPLL010000166.1:0-2986 GCA_036769265.1 Kapaibacterium sp. (SeqCode) | reverse complement strand
CACCAGATCTTATTGTATGATAAACAGGTGCTGATTTCTTTGTCTTCGAATTTGATGTATTTGGATTGATTTGATTTGTTTCTGCAACTTTAATTCGCGAACCGGCTATAATTATATCTCCTTTTATATCATTTTTGTTCCACTGACGAAGTTGCTCTTCGGTTACGCCATATTTCTGTGCAATTGTGGCTAATGTCTCTCCACGTTCTACAAGATGAATAGTAACCTTAGTGTTATCGATAAATTTGTTGTTTTTAGCGATATTTTGTTGTGTAGTTTGCTGTTCAATTTTTAAAATCTGTCCTATTTTCACGGTTTGTTTTTTTAAATTGTTCAGTTTTATTATGTCATCGATTGAGACACTATATTTTTGGGCTATAGACGAGAGAGTTTCACCTTTTCGCACTCTATGATTAATAATTTTAGTTTGAACTTTGGTATTTTCGACTTTTGTTTGTGAGCTTGCAATTTGAACAGGATTGCGAGCTACAATTAATTTCTGTCCTATCTGCAAAATATCTACATCGAAGGGCAAATTGTTTAAATTACGCAATTCTGCAGGTGTAATTCCATATAATTTAGAAATACTGTAAATAGTTTCCCCTGATTGAACAATATGTGAAATTATTTGTCCTACAGTGGAACTTTCAACTTTCGGATTTTGAACTATATTTACATTAACTGTGTCTTTTTCAGTTTTTTTAGTGATAATATTTTCAACTTGATAAAGCTCTCCGCCGATTGGAATACGCAAAATATCACCTTTTTTGATTTTGGCTTTATAACCGCTTAAATTATTAACTGCGATTAAGTTATCAGTTGCAACGTTATATTTTCGGGCAATATCATCGAGTGATTCATTCCGTTCCACTGTATGATAGATGAAAGGTTGTTTTTCCTCTTGTGGAATGCTTTCGAAATTTTTAGTAAATGTTTGTGAAGAATTGAACGGAATTTTTACATAATAAGTTTTTCTATCCGCAGGAGTTGCATTTTGGATAAGTTCTGGGTTGAGTTCTTTTAATTCTTCAAGACTAATACCAGCAGCTTTAGCAATGGCACTAAGATTTGTTGGTTCATTAATTGGGTAAATATCATATTTGTATTCATTTTGATAAGTAATTTCTTTTTCATCAAAACCATAGAGTTCAGGATTCATCATAATTTTTGCAGTTGCGATGAAATTTGGGACATATATTGCTGTTTCGCCAGGCAAAAATTTCAAAATATCCCAATACGATGGCTTTTCTAACTTAGATTTGCGTATTGCACGTCTGATGCAACCAGTTCCGCAATTGTATGCCGCAAGTGCAAGATGCCAATCGCCGAACTCGTTATATAAGTCTTTCAGATGCCGCATTGCTGCTAATGTTGATTTCTCTGGATCTCGCCGTTCATCAGTCCAATAGGAGTCGTTCTTGTTTAAATTGTAGTCCTGACCAGTAGCGCGCATAAACTGCCAAAGCCCAACTGCACTTGCTCGTGAAACAGCATTTGGATTTAGCCCCGACTCTATCATCGAGAGATATACAATTTCCTCTGGTAAGCCTTCGGCTTCTGCAATTCGTTTCATCATCGGGAACCATTTACCAGAACGTTCTAAGCATTGGCGCACAAATTGCTGACCGCGTTTATTCTTAGTTAGAAATGTAATACTGCGATTAACTAAATCGTGATCAATCAAAGGAATTACAATGCTATCGGGTTTTGTGTGCCTATTGGGATATTTCTGGCTCGAGTATGTTGAATTGAATGGCTTTTGAGCAACAGGTGCCGGAGCAGCAGGAATTTTCTGAATTTCCTGAAATAATTTATCTCGTACTATAAAAAGCGGTGCGTTTTCATCAAGATTATCGATATTAGTGATATAGTTTTCGTAATCTTCAACAATAGATTGAGATAGTTCATTAAACTCTGCATTGTTTTCAATATTTGGATAACTGACAAGTTTATTTAACACATCAATCGCTTGTTGAAAATAACGAGCTGCACTAATTGTATCGCCTCTCTTGATTAAAATCAATGCTTGCAAATAATTCTGCCTTGATTTCTCTAATGTACTACCAATAAAATCTTCTGCTGCTTCTTTAGATCTTTTATGTTTATCTAAATCAGAATATTCGTCTTTAAATTTCTGTTTTTCCTTATATACTTTCTCTAAATATTCGGCTCGCTTGCGGGTTATTTGTGAGAGGGTGAAGTCTGGAAAAAACATAAAAAAACATACAACCAAGCATAAAAGCTTAGTCCCCGCTCGAAATCTTGGCAAGTTTAATCTTTTCATATTCGCTCCAATCAAAAGGTTACCTCCTTCTATGCTGCTAAAAATTATACTATTTAATAAATGCCATTATTTAAACAACTATAAAAGTAATAATTTTTTTGAACAAATATATTAAAAAATCATTAAAAAAATATCATAATATAAGTTTAATTTTCGTAATTTTCTATGCTACTTCGATTACCACTTCTATCAATGACGCTAACTTTGAAGGAAAATGGCTTGTTTGGATCTTGTGGTGTAATTTCAAAAAATTGTGTCCAAATTAATTTTTCTCTGTCCGCTTTTAGTTTGCCAAACTGTTCCCGATAGGTTCCATTTCCCTGAATATCGAGCCGTTCAACCGTATTCTCACGATTTCTGTATAATCCATAGGACATTGTTTGTAATATAACTGAGTTTGCCGAGGCTTTGCTAATTTTTATGATTACAGGTGCAGGGAATTTCTTTATATTGAGCCTTATTCTTTGTCCGATAAGCTTATTGTTTATGTATCTTTCCAAATAAACATTTGCATTTGTATCTGAATAATTGGGTGTGAAACTTATATTATCACTCGAATATTGCTGAAATCTTATAGTTTCATCATCACGAATTATCACTTTTGTCTCATATCCTGGTAAGCTCGGTAAATTCGGTTTAATTGTATATTTTATATCTGGATACTTTACTTCTGGTACTTCAGCTTTTGCTGGCGATACAGAT
>DAIPLL010000030.1:0-13419 GCA_036769265.1 Kapaibacterium sp. (SeqCode) | reverse complement strand
AATATTTGTAAAATGAAAATAACAATCATCATCATAATTTAAAACCTGATTTTTTTATTTAAAACGATATTAAGATATTGTAATTGTTTATGCTACTCTAAAATTTATTTTATTGTGATATTAAAAATGTGCAATTCTCATTTTTTATTTTATAAAGAAAAAAATGTATTTTTGAAGTTCGATTAATTTCAAAAATCATTTTCATTGAAATATGTATTTAAGTAAACTCGAAATAGTAGGTTTTAAATCTTTTGCTCAGAAAACAATACTGAAATTCAACGGAGGAATTTCGGCAATTGTCGGACCAAATGGCTGTGGTAAATCGAACATTGTTGACGCAATTCGTTGGGTGCTTGGTGAGCAGAAAACATCCGTTTTACGCTCAGATGTTATGGAAAATGTGATTTTCAATGGTACTAAAAATCGTAAACCTCTTAGTATGGCTGAAGTTTCACTCACGCTCGAAAACACAAAAGGCATCCTTCCAAGTGAATACTCTGAAGTTACTGTTACTCGCCGTCTTTTCCGCAATGGTGAAAGTGAATATCTAATAAATAAAAACAAATGCAGACTTAAAGATATTGTTGATTTATTTATGGATACAGGGCTCGGTGCGGATTCTTATTCTGTTATCGAGCTTAAAATGGTCGAAGCTATTTTGAGCGGTCGTCCTGAAGAGCGTCGTGCACTTTTTGAAGAAGCTGCTGGCATAAAAAAATACAAACTTCGCCGCAAAGAAGCGGCTAAAAAGCTCGAAACTGTTACAGCAGATCTTACACGTGTCCAAGATATATTAGATGAAGTGCGTAAAAATGTTGCATCGCTCGGGCGTCAAGCTCAAAAAACACGTCGCTATAATAATCTTATGTCCGAGTATAAATCGCTTGAAAGCTCGCTCCTCATTCAAAATTATAATATTCTAAACGATAAATCTTTTCGATTAAAAGAAGAAATTGGTAAGCTAAATCAACAAAAAATAAAACTTGAGTTTGACGCGAGCGAAACCGAGCGGCAAATTCGTCAGCTTAAAGAAAAATATACTGTTTTAGAAAATCAGTATAATTTGCTTATTGCTGATGAAGCCGTTTTACAAGAAAAAATCTCAAATTTAGAAAAAAGCATTGCTGTATCAACAGAAAAGCTCAATAATTTAAATCAATCCAGAGATAAAATCGAAGATGAAATTTCAATTGCACACCGAAATATCGAACAATCGCAATCTGAAATACAAAATATCGAACTCGAAATACAAAACATACAAAAGTTAATTACTGAACTTGAAAATAAACTTTCCGTTACTAAAGAAGAAAAAATTAGCATTTCAAACCAGCTAAATGAAGCTAAAAGTCTTGCTGATTCTGCTAACGAAAAAGTTTTCACTTTGCAAAGCTCAATTAATAACTTAAAAAATCAACAAAATCGCAGCCTTGACCGAAAAAAAATGCTCGAACGTAAAGTGCAAGGTAATTTCGAAGAAGCCCGTCGCTTAGAATTGCAAATTAAAGAAATAAATGCTGAACTTGAAGGTGTCGAAAATAAAAAAGCTCAACTACAAAATGATTTACTATATGCTGAAAAGCTCCTTGCAAGTGAAAAAGAACGTCAACTAGCTCTCCAAAACCGTATTGAAAGTTTAAAAATTAAACTAAACGATAAAAAAAATGCTGTTTCATCAAAGAAAAATACTCTCGAATTCTTGAAATCGATTGTTGATACAAACCAAACAGCCCAATTTATAAGGAATTCCACCGAATTGCGAAAAAACTCTGAAATAAATCAGCTTGCAGAACTCGTTGCCACTGACGACGAATATTTAGTCCCCGTTATCGCTGTGCTTAACTATTTGGCTGATTTCTATTTCGTCGATAGTGTCTCAGAAGCTGCAAATGCAGTCGATCTTTTAAAACAATCTAAAAAGGGTCAAGCGGCTTTCATTGCAAAAAATCTAATACCAGAAAACCCAAAATCAGACGAAAATACTCTTGCACAAATGTCTTTCTTCGATATAATTCGTTGTGATGAAAAAGTTCGCAACTTCTTGCAGTTAATCTTAGGCACTTGCCTAATAACTGATAACGACACTGCTGCTATAGAACTTGTTAGCACCGGCAAATGCAATTGTGCGGTATCTAAAACAGGGCTATTCGTCCATAAATCAGGCTATATATACGGCGGCTCCGAACAAAAAGAAAAACAAAGCAAACTTGGACGAAAAGAAAAAATCGAAAAAGTTCAGTCTTCTATTGCAGAACTGAATAATGCCATCGATGAGTTTGAAAAACAAATTTCCGATATTAATGAAGAGCTTAAACTTATCGACATACATTTGCTTACTACAAATGTGCGTCAAGCAGAATCAAATCTGAGAAATTTCGAACAAAAAATTGCTCAAACTGAACTACGCAGACAAGCTTTAGAGCAAAGCTATGAGATTGTATCTCAAAGCAATACGCAAATAGAAGAAGAAATAGTCGAAATATCTAACGAGGTTGAATTATTAGAACAAAAGATTCACGAGAACACAGCTGCCCTACAAATTGCAAAAGAAGAATTTGCTGTAACTAACTCCAATCTTGCTAAAATCGATATCCAAATCCGCAAAATAGATGATGATATCAAATCAATTGAAATTGAACTTGCTAAATTAAATTCTGAATTGAATTCAAAAGATAATGATAAAAAACGTTTACTACAAATTTTAAGATCACTCGAAATTAAAATACAGCAAAAGCAAGAAGAATTACTAAACGGGGGTCGCTTATCCGAAGAGCTCTCAGATAAAATTATATTCGAAAGTAGTAATTTAGAAAAATTAAAAACAGAATATCAAAATTTGTTAAATAAAAATGACTTTCTTAAAAGTGAGAAAAACAGTTTAAGCGAACAAATAAATCAATATAACGAAGTGCTTAGCAATTTGCATTCTGATTATAATAAACTTAAAGATGCGCTCTACCAGACAGAAATAAAACTAAGTGAAATAAATGTTCAAGCTGAATCTATTAAAAATAAACTTATCGAAGATTACCAAACTAACTTTGAAGTGCCACTCCCTAAAATACCGGAAGACTTTAATGTTGAAGATGCAAAAACTAAGATTATAGAAATTAAAAATAAACTTAATGCATTAGGAAATGTCAACTTCTTAGCTCTCGAAGAGTACGAAAAAGAAACCGAACGCCTTGCATTTTATGAAAATCAAATTAATGATTTGCTAAATGCAGAAAAAACATTGAAAGAAACAATTGCAGAAATAAATTTAGCCGCAGAGCGTAATTTTTCAGAAACTTATGAGAAAATTCATAATAACTTCAAGATACTTTTCAAAACACTTTTCGGCGAAGAAGGTGAAGCTGAATTGCGTATCGATGAAGGGAAATTGCTCGAAACGGATATTGAAATAATTGCCAAGCCGCCTAATAAACGCCCTACTTCGATCGAGCAACTTTCTGGAGGTGAAAAAACATTAACAGCAATTGCACTACTGTTTGCAATATATTTAGTTAAACCATCTCCATTTTGCATACTTGACGAGGTGGATGCTCCGCTCGATGATGCAAATATTGATAAGTTTCTCGACTTAATCCGACAGTTCAGTAATAATACCCAATTCATCATCGTTACACACAACAAAAGAACAATGACAGCTGCAAATACGTTGTATGGTGTTACTATGCAGGAAGTCGGAGTATCAAAAACAGTTTCTGTCTCACTTGCAGAAATCGAAAATTTTAAATAAATTATTTGGATAAAAATATAAATATTTATAAATTGCAAGTTCTAAAATTGTTAAAAAATTATAAGCTTAATTGAGGATAAAAATGTTAGTAGCATTAGTTGAAATAGCAGGGCAACAATACGAAGTTAAAGAAAAAGCTCAACTTGTTGTGCCACATTTGAAGGGTAATCCAGGCGACACTGTTGAGTTCAGCAAAATTCTGCTAAAAAACAACGACGGAAATATCCAAGTTGGGACACCATACTTAGATGGTAGCGTAAAAGCTACAATTCTCGAACACGCTAAAGGCAAAAAAGTGCTCGTGTTCCACAAAAAACGTCGCAAAGGATACCGGAAGTTGAACGGCTTTCGTCCGTTATATACTAAAATTGAAATTAGCAGCGTAAATTAAGTAAATAATTAATAAATTATAGAGGTAATTATGGCTCATAAGAAAGGCGGCGGATCATCGAAAAATGGGCGCGATTCCAATCCACAATATCGCGGTGTTAAAGTTTTCGGTGGCGAAAAAGTCGTAGCAGGCAACATCATCGTTCGCCAATGTGGTACTAAATTTCATCCTGGGAAAAATGTTGGTTTAGGTAAAGACTACACTATTTATTCACTTATTGATGGTGTAGTTAAATTTGAACCTAAGGACAAAACACGTAAAAAAGTTTCTGTTTACCCAATTAATTAATTTACTCTTCACTTGCAAAAAGGGCTGTTCTTCAAAGAAGACAGCCCTATTTTTATATTACACCTAGATAATTATTAATTGCATTTTCCGCTACATTTTTTACCTGTTTTGCTATCATTGCAGCCTGCTTTTTTGTCGGAGCAGCATCCATCTTTTGAAGTGGATTTAACATCAGTTTTTGTTGCTTTGATTTCATTTACATTTTCAACTGTGTACCCAAGTTTTGCTATTGCATCTTTAATTTTGTTCTCGTTTGTTTTATCTGCATCATATGAAACAGTAACTGTTTTCGAAGCTAAATCAGCTTTATATTTTGCAACACCAGCTTCAGCTTTCAAAGCTTTTTCTATTTTCCCAACGCAAGTATTGCAAGTCATATTAGCGGAAAACTTAGCTTCTTTGAGATTTTGTGCTACAACGCTAATGCTGAGCATAAATAAAGCAGCAAAAAATGCTAAAATTGTTTTTTTCATAAATACTCCTTTAAAAATCTTATAAATATATTATTTATTAACGTGCAAATATACTAAAAATTTTAAAACGATTAAAAATAAAAATTAGTGAAGACTAATTGATTTGTTGATTTCTGAAATAAAATTAAGAAAAAAATTAAACGTCTATTAGTTTTAATATATTTTTGAAAAAGTAATAATTTGCCTTTTGGAGGGATTTAATGAGTGAAAATCGTGATAATAAGCAAATTCCGAGAAACAATCGTAGGATGGACGACCCTAAGCAAGAACAGCAGTTTTTCCGAAATATGATGATCTGGATGATTTTGATTGCATCTGTCTTTACTGTATATGTACTTTTCCAGCAAGGTAATCCGAGTCAAGAGTGGCCTGTATCATATACAGAATATACAAGCTTTTTGGATCAAGATTTAATAGCATCAGCTAAGATTGTGAAAACATCTTTCAACGATATTGAGTTCAAAGGTGTTTTGAAAGAGCCTGTTACAATAACTTTCGAAGGTAAACCTCGCGAAATCAAACGTTTTACAACCAAACTCGGTGTACTCGATAGTGAAACCGAAAAGCTTTGGCGAGAAAAAGGCATACGCATCACTTACGAGAGTGGCGAAAATGCTTGGTGGGGAGCGATATTGTCCATTTTACCATGGATTTTGCTAATAGGTCTTTACATTTTCTTTATTCGTCGAATGTCCGGGGGCAACTCTACTCGCGGTATTTTCAATTTTGGGAAATCACGTGCCCGTTTACTTACAGAAAACCAAAATAAAGTTACTTTTCAAGATGTTGCGGGCGCCGATGAAGCTAAATTTGAGCTTATGGAAATAATTGAATTTCTTAAAGATCCAGCAAAATTCCAGCGGTTAGGCGGCAAAATTCCTAAAGGTGTTCTGCTTTTAGGTCCTCCGGGCACAGGTAAAACATTGCTTGCAAGAGCTGTAGCAGGCGAAGCAGGCGTTCCTTTTTTCTCAATCTCTGGTGCAGATTTTGTTGAAATGTTCGTCGGTGTCGGTGCAAGTCGCGTTCGCGATCTCTTTGAGCAAGCTAAAAAGAATTCCCCCTGCATTGTTTTTATCGATGAAATTGATGCTGTTGGGCGTCATCGCGGTGCTGGGCTCGGGGGCGGACACGACGAACGTGAGCAAACACTCAACCAATTGCTTGTCGAAATGGATGGATTCGAGCAAAATAGTGGAATTATAATCATTGCAGCTACTAATAGACCCGACGTATTAGATCCAGCTTTGCTGCGTCCAGGACGTTTCGATCGCCATATAGTTGTTGATCGCCCTGATGTTAAAGGGCGCGAGGGTATATTCCGAGTGCATACTAAAAAACTTCCACTTGGTAAAGACGTTGATTTGGAGCTTTTAGCAAAATCTACTCCTGGGCTGTCTGGTGCCGATATTGCAAATATTGTCAACGAAGCTGCACTTTTTGCAGCTCGACGTAATAGTGATGTTGTAACAATGTATGATTTCGAACAAGCAAAAGACAAAGTCCTTATGGGTGTGGAAAGAAAAAGTTTAGTCATTTCGCAAAAAGAAAAAGAAATGACCGCATATCACGAAATGGGGCACGCGCTTGTGCGTTTTTTCCTTCCAAATGCTGATAAAGTACACAAAGTTACTATTATCCCACGCGGGCGAGCTCTCGGCGTTACTACTTTTCTTCCAAATGAAGACCAGCACTCACTTACAAAAGATTATATAGAAACGCAAATTATAACTCTTCTTGCTGGTCGTGCTGCTGAAAAAATTGTTTTCGGCACTCTTACAACTGGTGCTGCAAATGATTTACAGCGGGCAACACAGCTTGCTCGCAAAATGGTGTGCGATTGGGGTATGAGCGAGGAAATCGGTCCTATAACCTTTGCTCATCATCAAGAAGAAGTTTTCCTCGGCAAAGAAATTGCTCAACCACGCGACCATAGCGAGCTAACAGCTCAGCAAATAGATAACGAAGTCCGTAAAATTCTTGTTGGTTGTGCAAACAAAGCAGAACAAATCCTTCGTGATAATCTCGAACTTTTGCATAAAACATCTAAAATTTTGCTCGAACGTGAAACTCTTACATCCGAAGAGCTCGAAGCGGTTATTCGTGGCGAAGAATTGCCACCTATTTCATTGCAAGCACTTAATGCAATTAAATCGATGAGTTTAAATGCTCGTTCTCAAGAACAAATCGCTCCTAAAACCGAACCAACCATAAATTAAAATTTTTTTACACATATCTATGCTGTTTCCTCTGTGGTTTTCATTTCACCACAGAGGCGCGTAGATTAGTTTCTTATCTTCGCATTCTTTACTCTTCTACGCTCTCTCCTTTTTGTATGTATTCATCATGAATTATGTTAGTCTTGGGCATTGCTTGCAATAGATTTTTTATTGCTGAAAATGGCAATTTGTTGTTTCTTAAGTTTAATACTTTTAGATTTTTTAAATTTGAAATACCAACTGGCAAAGCTTTAAGTTTGTTGTTCGATAGATCAATATATTCGAGATTTTGAGCTTTACTAATTGTTTCATCGAGCGTTTTTATTTTATTGTTCGATAAATTAAGCCATTTAAGTTGTTGCAAACTCCCGAAATCAAATTTTACATCAGATATAGAATTATTTGCCAAATTTATAACTTTTAAATTCTTAAAATTCGCTAATTCGCTGGGAAAATCACGAAAACGATTCTCAGAAAGGCTTAAGTTTTCTAAAAACGCTGGCAATTGAGATGGCAATGTGCGCAATTTTTGGTTATCTAAATTTAATGTTGTGTTTGATATGTTTGTGTTAGAAATGTCGTTAAGTTCAGTTTCAAGATTAGCGATAAGTATTCGCAGAGCTTCTGGACTCCCTTCGCGCATTGATACAAGCTTTTTGTATTGATCTAATGCGGAATTTAAATAACGCTGTGCAATATCATAAAACTTCATTTTTTTATATGCTGTTCCGTACGCTTCATCAATTGCAGCAAGCCAATATCTTGCATCCCAACTACGTTTATTGCCTATAAGCTTTCGAGCACGCTCTAAATTTTCTAAAGCTTTTCCATAATCACCATTATTGATGTATGTATGCGCTAACTTCACAAATCGCGAAGCACGTGCAATATTGTCGTCGGTTAAAATTTGAATTGCATTGCTGCTTCTTTGAATTTTATCGGCTTCTTCGAGCGTTTGGATTGCTTTGCGATAGTTGCCTTGTTCTATGTATTGCTGCGATTTCCGCTCCAACTGCTTTATTCTTGATTGTTGGGCACTCACAATTGATAAGATTGCAAATAATGCAAACGAAAGTATTATTATTTTTCTCATCACACTACCTAATAAATAGTGGTTGAAACAGTTTGCCATAATGAAAAGCGTATTCCAAGTTGAAAACTTGTTGTCCAAGGACGCCCTAAATTTAAATCACCACCAAATGCCGGAAATACAAGATCTTTCGAGTAATTATTAAAACTGTACACTGCAAAAACGCCTATCGGAAAATGAAACCGACTGAAGTTTGTTGCCATAAGCTCAAACCGTACAGTCTGACCTTGCCATTTTTTAGATGCAAGTTCTGTGTTAGGTAGTCGTGAGCTACCCCAAAAGAAACCATATCCACCTTTTAAACCAAGATAAAAGTTTTCAATTTTCATTACCTCCGAAAGTGGTACATTCAAATTAACACCAGTTGCAATATAATCGGTTTTATATTCCATATCGACGTCACGGTTGTTTATACGCCTTGTTGCTTCAATGATCTGGTATGTATATTCAGTCCACATATCCAAAATTCGCCCCATACCGAAAATTGGGCTTGGATTAAATACAACAGCTACTCCTGGTGAAATATTTGCATCCAAACGATTATCGTTGTAATTTAGATAATTTCCAGTAAACCCGATAGATAAAATTGACGCACTGCTTTTCCAGTTATCGTATGCTTGACGTATGCGATCAGCAGATTGCCAGCTTTTTTCATTGCAATCATAGAACATAACATCAAGGATGCGTCGCAAGCTATCAATTTGGCTTATCATATCACGATAACGGCTGCGATAAAAGTTTGCCGAGATAAGCTCAAGGTTTTGCCGATAGATTTGTTCCTGCAATATAAAATTATCATTGCTTAATTTTTCAATTCTATCGCGTAACTCTTGAATTTTTCGATTGAAAAGCCCATCGGGAGCCTCCAACACTTGACGTCGCAAACCGTCTGCTTGCATATAATATCGCCGCAATGTACGTTGATCAGCTTCTGTCAGCTCATCAAGTGACGGAACAGCTGTTGGATTTGAAGGAGTTAAACCCATAATTTTCAACTGTGCTTCGTAAAGCAATGCAAGACGATAATATTCAAGCACTTTCAATGCAAAAAGTGCATCACTCTCTTCATAAATTTCAAGCTCATTTCCAGAAGGCAAAGGTGGTAGTTCTACAATTGGTTCTGCTGCAAATAACCTGAAACTTACAAAAAAAGCTAAAATTATGAATATACATTTCATTTCATTTCTCCAAATATGACGAAATTAATACTAACACTGCAAAATATATGCCAATATGTAAGTTATTGATTATAATCGAGATACAGCTATTTTAATCCTTTGTTGTTATGTTATTTAATATGTTGCTTTGAAAGTCACATTTTCTAAAACCGAGTTTCTTTCGATTTTTCGCAAGAAAATCGTAAATTTTGTCGAGATATTTTTCAGGAAATAATTTTAATAACCAAGACAAAATGAGGTAAAACTGATTCAAATGTGATAAAATTCGCTTGGTTGCTGCTGCTTTTATGTAAACTTTTCCGTTCTCAATCAAAACAACCGAATCGATATTGTATTCGCCCAGAATTTTACGTGCGAAATTGCTTTCCTGCGGAGAAAAATAAAACTGCTGTTTTCTATCGCGGCGGGCTATCCAACTCACCCAGAACGAGCAAAAACCACATTCAGCATCAAAAATTATTACAGGTCTGTGTTTTTCCACATCATTAATTTTTTATTATTTAAACAAAATATGTCCAATTATATTGTTTAAAATTTGGCGAATAAGTAAAAACTTTATTATTTTAAATAACCTTTTTTTGAAAAATTTGGGAATTCAAGATGTTGCCAATAATAACATCGGAAAAGTCCAAGCAAATAGATAGCGCTGTAATCGAAAATCTTCGCATTAGCAGCGGGGAGCTTATGATGGAAAATGCAGCCCGATCTGCTTTGGAAATTATTCGCTCTCATTTCGGACTTAATTTCAGAAATTGCCTTGTGCTTTGCGGAGTAGGGAACAATGGGGGAGATGGTTTTGCTCTTGCACGTTTGCTTTCGGAGTATATACCTGTTGATATTTATGTTATTGGCGATTTATCAAAAATGTCCTTCGAAACTAAAATGAATTATGAATTTGCGAAAAATAACGACAAAAAAATTAATATAACTCATATACAAACAGAAGAAGCATTATCGAATTTGCCATTTAATTACGATATAATTATCGATGCTCTGATAGGTGTTGGTGGTAATGAAAATTTACGTGGATTGGTTATCCCATTGCTTAAAATGGCAAACCGTGCACAAGCTTTAAAAGTTGCTATTGACGTCCCAACAGGTCTTAATGCTAATACTGGTAAATTCCATCCAGATGTATTTCAATCTGATGCCACCATTACAATGTTTGCAAAAAAGCGAGCTATGCTTGATAAAAGGCTTTTACACATTTTCGGCGAAATTTATGTTGCTTATCTTGGTTTCGATAGAAGCCAAGTTATGAATTTGATAGATGAGTGGGAAGTCGCTCCTCAGGATATCCACCTTCTTAATCAAATTGCAGTTGATGCCAACAAATACGATTGCGGGCGAATCGCAATTCTTGCAGGTTCCGATATTTACCCCGGCGCGGCAGCTATCGCGGCTAATGCAGCTTGCACGGCTGGTGCTGGTCTTGTGCATTTGTTCTCCACTGTGTTTCACCCCAGTCTTCGTGCAGAAGTTATACAACGGAAACTTACGCCTAATTCAAATGGTTTTATTTCTTCAAGAAATTTCGATTTCCTCGCAAACGAGCTTAGAAAATTCGATGTTGTTGCTATTGGTCCTGGTATTGGCAATGATACCGAGACTTTAGAACTTGTAAGCAAACTAATCGATGTTTTGCCTTGCAAAATAATACTCGATGCCGATGCTTTGCGAGTTGTGAATTATCGTGAAAAATTAAGTAAGAACATCGTCATTACACCACACTTGGGTGAATTTGCCAGAATTTTAGCACTGGACAAAACGGAGATTGAATACAATAGAATAGATTTAGCACTTAGTTTTGCTAAAAAATTCAATACAAACATATTACTTAAAGGTAGCACAACAATTGTTACCAATGGTAATTTTCTTTATTATAGCACAAGTGGAAATAAAGGTTTGGCAAGTGGTGGCACAGGCGATGCTCTTACAGGAATAATTGCAGCTTTTGCCCATAGATGTGATGATTTAGCTTTAGCTTCCGCAATTGGTGCATTCATCCACGGTTTAGCAGCAGATTTGTATGCATCTGAAGTAAGTACCGAAAGTCTCACCGCAAGTGAAATTATCAACTACTTAGGAAAAGCGATAAGTGCAGCATATAAATCGTGTTAAGTTTATAACAGCAATGCCTTTTTTTCTGGCAACAGTGGCAATTTTTATTGCTTCGCATCAATCGAAAATTGAAATTCCAAATGTAAACATTTGGGATTTCGATAAGATTTTGCATCTTATTGCTTATTTTGTCTATACAATTTTACTGATGATTTATCTAAATGGTAATTTTGATTTAACTAAAGGAAAAATTCTTTTGATAACATTTGGTATTGCAACAGTATTTGCAATTTCCGATGAAATCCACCAAAGTTTCATTCCAGGACGGACGGCTTCAGTGTATGATTTTTTGGCAGATTTAATTGGTATCGCTCTTGCAATGTTTTTTCATAGGAAAGTACCAAAAATTATTGAAAAGATTGGATTATTAGCAAAATAGCAAATGTTAGTCTTATTGAAAAAATGATTTAAATTTTCATTTGCAAAAAAAATAATAAAATGTTATCTTTGTAACTGCGGTTTGTGGAGGATTCGCATAATGGTATTGCAGCGGTCTTGAAAACCGCCGGGCTTCGGCCTGTGGGGGTTCGAGTCCCTCATCCTCCGCAAATTTTTTTGTAAAAATTAAAAATCAATTTCAGTAATTATCTACAATCAAAAATTAGATTACACAATTTATTAAAAAAAAAGTTTTAAATAATTTGCTTCTTTTTAAATCCAAAATGAAATATATTTAAAATTATCCTAATTTTGCTGCTTCCTTGTATTCTGCAATTAATGTATTGATTAATTCTTTCACAGAGACAATTTTATCGATTCTGTGGGCATTAGCTCCTGCAAACACAAAGCCATCTTGTAATCTGCCAAGTTTTGCGTTTGTAAGAGACAATGCTATACAATATGGAACTTTTCTAAAATCACAAGTATGTAAACACTTCCACGGACAGTTAAATGGTTTTTTTATTCCAGCAGAAACTTCATCTATAAATTCATTGCGAATTGCTCTTGCAGGTAATCCAACGGGGCTTTCGATTATTACTAAATCTTCTTCTTTACATTTTAAGTATGCTTCTTTGAACTCTTGTGCTGCATCGCATTCATAAGTAGCAACAAATCTTGTTGCCATCTGCACACCTTGTGCCCCTAACTGAAAAAATCTGTAAATATCAGCACCAGTATAAATTCCACCCGCAGCAATTACCGGAATTGTTTTATTGAACTGCTCCTCAAACGGTTTCAGTTCAGAAATAACCTCAAGCAGTATTTTTTCTAATCTATAATTAGGGTCGTTTATTTGCTCTTTCTTATAACCAAGGTGCCCGCCGGCTAAGGGTCCTTCGACAACTACAGCATCAGGAACGTGGTCATAATTTCGAGCCCAATATTGAAAAATAATTTTTGCTGCTTTCGAAGATGACACAATCGGGACAATCTTTGTCGCAATAGTTTTTAATCGTTCCAAAGGCAATTCTTCTGGATTTTTCAGTGGTAATCCTGCTCCGAGAAGTATTAAATCAGCGCCTTCGTTCAAGGCAATAAGCATAAGCTCATCAAAATCAGTTAAAGCAAGCATTATATTGACACCGATAATCCCATTTGTCGTTTCTCTTGCTTTACGTATTTCCTTGATCAAAGCTCTTCTGTTGGCTTCCTTGAAGTGTTTGTTAAAATCTGGTTCGAGCATGCCTATGACCGCCGTTGCTATAACGCCTATACCACCTTCATTTGCCACTGCCGAAGCCAAACCTGACAACGACACACCAACTCCCATTCCACCCTGAATTATAGGTATTTTCGCTTCGAGCTTTCCGATTTTTAAGGAAGGTATTTTATAATAATCCATATTCGCATTAAATCATAAAAATTAAAAATTTACATAGTAATAAGAAGTTTTCCCAGGTAAAAAATTTTAAATAAAAGCTGAATTCTTAATAATACTTAAAAAATATGTGTTTTTGTTAATTTAATTAAGTATGATTAATA
>DAIPLL010000165.1:0-3011 GCA_036769265.1 Kapaibacterium sp. (SeqCode) | reverse complement strand
TGCTGACTTATGAACTAATCGAGATAATGTTTAGAATTTTTGCACTTGATTTGTTCAAGCCCGAAATCATCAAAGACCAAATTAATGACGTGATTTTTGGGATTTTCGGTGCAATAATATGTCGGTTTCTGCTTAAAATACGAAAAAGTCGATCGTGGGATGTGTTTCATCTTCGGTATCCGCTGACAAGTCTTTTTACATCTGGGACGATATCTTATTTGGCGGTTGGTTTTTCATATAGGCAAAATCTTGTGCAAGATAACGGTGTAATTTATGTATTATGTCATTTCATATTTTTGTGGTTTGCACTTTACTATTTACTTCAATTTTACGAGATGTTCAAAGCGAAGGGATACGGTGAGCTAAAATCAAAAATGGCGGCAATTGGAATATTCTGGGCTATGTATGTTTTGATTATGCTTGCAGTGGATACTTTAGCATCGAGCAAAGAGGGAGCAACAAGCATATATTTTACGCAAAAGCCATACACAGCAATAGAGATAGTACTGTATGCTATATTGCCAATCATCTGTATAGTTTTCTACAAGATGATAAAGATGCTTGTGGTGAAAGCTGATGGTGTGTAAGAGGAGGAAAAAAAATTAAATATAATATTTTGGCTAAGTTAGCTTAGAAAAAACATAGCAAACACTGCATATATAATGTTTTTTAGTTCAAAAATTATCTTTTAAACCTGGTCTCTAATTCCCCGAAAATTATATTTATTATAAAATAATCAAAACTTCATTATCAAATTTATTTCCTTTGGAAATAAGAGATTCAACATACATAAAAAATGTGCCGCACTTTTGAGGGTGCGGCACATCTAAAATTTCTATCAGAGCGCGAGAGTGAACGCCCTGATGTATGTGTATTATTTTATTCTTATAACTTCGCGTGTGAGAACGTATGGTCCGACTTCAATGCGTACGATATACATACCCGAAGCGAGATCCAATCCGCTTAGGCTAACAGTGTGGCTGCCAGCTGCAAAGAACTTGTTAGCAACAAGCGATGCAACTTTTACGCCCATAGTGTTGTATAAGCTTACGTTTACGTTTCCATCAGCTGGGAGTGTGAACATAACTTTTGTTTCGTCTGCAAATGGGTTTGGAACAACTTCGAGTGCATAACCAAGTGCAGTTGGATCATCGATGCCAGTAACACTACCTTTGATTTCGAATGGACCTGAACGGTGGTATTCTAATTCTGGTTCATTAGCATATATTGCACGAACCCAAGCATTCTTAGTGTTTACATTTGGCACCATCCAATCGAATGAACGGAGAGCAGCTTTGTAATCACTTGCTAAGTTGCTCCAAGTTGCACCGTTATCAGTTGAGTATTGCAATGTGAATGTATTGACATTTTCGTGAACCCAGCGAACTGGACGTTTTTCGCCAAAGCTTAACTTGTCGTTTGGTCTTGGGTTGGTGATAACAAGCGAACCAGAGAGAATTCTGAATGGTTCGGAAACAGCAAGCACTTTGCCAGTTGCAACATCAACCATACGAACAACTGCTTTCTTAGTATTTGCAGATGGAATGAACCATTCGACTTCTTCTTTGTTCGAGCTTACAGTACCAGTTACAGCTGTCCAGCCATCAACGCCATTAGCTGAGAATTCGAAGCGAACATTTACGTTATCTTTGGAGATCCAGCGGATATAGTCCTTCTTGCCACTTGTGTAGATTGGGTCAGTGGATGCAGGACGAGTAATTTCAGCTGGGACAGAGTAGATAGTAAAGACAGCGTCGCTTCTGTCGAGTTCTTTGCCTGTTGCAGCATCGAGCATACGAACGAGCATTTCGCCTGAGTTGATGCGCGGAGCTATCCAGCTAAGGCTTAATTTAGCTGATTCAACAGGTGTTGAATTTATGCGAACCCAAGAAGCACCGTTATCTGCTGAATATTCGAAATAGAGCATTGTGTTTGTTTCATCAAGTGGAGCAGTCCAGTTGATTGAGTACATCGAACCGCCTTCCCAAACTTCGCCGCCGTTTGGAGCAACGATAACAAAGTTCTTTGCAATTATAATTGGCTTGATATCTTCGAATACACCAACACCAGTGATAATTTTACCATCTGTTGAAAGTACTGCGCAAGTATTGCTCCAGTTGAAGAATATGCTTTGATCTTTGCGAAGCAGTTCAAATCTCAAAGTGCCAAGATAAGTATTTACTCGTGGCACAATTTGCCCTGGACGGCGTGTATATGCATCCCAATCAACTTCAATTGAACGAGTGTTAGGAACTGGAATATCCGTTAAATTAGTAGGTGATGAGTAAATTGGACCGTAACCCAGATCAGGGCGGTTATCGAAAATAACTTCAGCTGTTTTCACCAGTTCAACAAATTGTAGAACAGTAGGATCGAAATTGATTGCGAATGTTCCATTAGCAAGAGCGAAATCAGCACCAGTATTGCGGATGTAAATTGGAACATCAACGTATTTGCCATTGAGTTGTGGCATAGCAATTACGCGATATGATAGACCGCCTGATTGTGTTTGTTCGTATTTAGAAACAGTAGTTTTTGGATGAACTTCGCCACCGTTTTCAAGGTAAATCTTAGCATCAGCAATGAGGCGTTTCGAAAGTTCAGGAGCATAAGGATAAACCACGCTCATTGGATCAGCATCCGAGATGTAAGCAAATGGGTTGCTTTGAACGATACCAGGAGTTGATGGATAAACATACTGAGTGTTCAAAGCAAGGTTGCGAAGCGATGAAACTTTGTTAGTATTATTATCAACGATAGTTCTATCAATAGCGTTAGCAACATTGTCGCCGTTTACGTCGTTTGAAGGATCTGTTGAAAGAGCATTAACACGTACCTTTGCACGGTCAGCAGCATTTATTTGACCATCACGGTAAACATCACCACCAACCATAGCTGGTAATGCGTTAGGTGTTGTAAGGTTATTTGCGGCACCGCCATCGTTGAAGTTCAATCCAGTAGTTGCCCATCTGTTGCTGAAGCGATCAGCTGTGTAGTTTTGTTCGTCAGCA
>DAIPLL010000164.1:0-3021 GCA_036769265.1 Kapaibacterium sp. (SeqCode) | reverse complement strand
AAATGTTTGTTCTCTCATTTCTGATACTAATGGGAATTTTATCAATAAATGTTGCTGCTGGGGTATTTTTACGCTCAGAGTATGTGAAAACATGCAGATAAGAAATTGGTAAGCGTGCAATAAAATCATACGTTTGAGTGAAGTCATCTTGAGTTTCACCAGGGAAACCAGTAATAACATCTAAGCCAATGCAAACGTTATTATTTAAAGATTTAATTTTAGTAATGTCCTTTTCTAATTTTTCTGCTTTGTAGCGGCGTTTCATCAGTTTCAAAATTTTATTTGAAGCACTTTGCAAAGGAATATGAAAATGTTTACAAATATTGGGTGCATTGCAAATTAAATCAATGATTTTTTCATTAATCAAATTTGGTTCAATTGATGAGACTCTGAACCTAATTCCGAAATCATTATTTGCAATAAGTTCAAGAACGTCTTCAAACAAATATCCATTTGAAGAATACTCACCAAGATTAATTCCTGAAAGAACAATTTCGAGAAAACCTTTTTGCTTTGCTTCTGCAAATTTTTCAGGTAAGAGCTCGAATGGGATACTGCGCGGTGTACCGCGTGCATTTGGGATTGTGCAGTATGTACAACGATAAGCGCAACCGTCTTGTATTTTAAGGAAACACCTTGAACGGGCTTGGCTATCAGCCGATGAAGCAAAATCAAAAGTAAGATCGGTTAAATCTGAAACTTCAACCAATTTTTTGCCATTGTGGATATGATGAAGAAGCAACTCAGGTATCTGAAACTTTTCTTTTATGCCATAAACAGCATTTACTTCATCCATATGTTCGAGTTCATTAGCATTTAACTGAGCATAACAACCAAACACTCCGATGAAAGCATTTGGTGCTTGACGTCTTGCAAGGCGAATAGTTGCTCTGCAATCGGCGTCGGCATTGTTTGTTACGGTGCAGGTATTAATCAAAATTGCATCTGCATCGGTGAACTTATCGGTAATTGCAAAACCTTTTTCTTCAAGCATATGTTTTAAGGTTGATGTTTCAGCAAAATTAACTTTACAACCAATATTTATTAGTTTTACTTTTTTCATTATTAATCAAATGTAGAATAATTGTTATCATTAAAATTATTTGGCGAATATATCATTTTTGCTGCGGGATTCTTCTGCCATATTATTTTTATATTCAATCATTTTTTCAAGTTGCTTAGGATCCGCAATAGCAAGCATTTTGATAGCGAGTAAGCCAGCATTTTTCGCATTACCAATAGCAACAGTTGCTACAGGTACACCTGCTGGCATTTGAACAATAGAAAGCAGCGAATCCAAACCGTTGAGAGCCTTCGACTGTACTGGAACACCAATTACAGGTAAAGGTGTGTGAGATGCAACCATACCAGGCAAATGAGCTGCTCCGCCAGCACCAGCTATAATCACTTTAATGCCACGTTTGTGGGCTGTTTTGCCGTATTCAGCCATATCTTCAGGTGTGCGGTGAGCCGAAACAATTTTAATCTCATATGGAACACCAAACTCTTCGCAGACATCAGCTGCTGCTTGCATTGTGGGGAGATCAGAGTCACTTCCCATAATTATACCGATTATTGGCTTAAGTTGTAGCATAGCAATCCTTTATTTAGTTAGAAATTCGATTCATCACGCCAAAGGATGATTTTCCATTCATCAGTTGGTTTTTCTCTTTTCAGATAAAAAATAGCTTTACCAAAAACATTTACAATATCATTTGGTGCAAAAGTTATTGTTAGAGAGAAGCTTCGAGATACATCGACGAAAAGAGAATCACCTTGCAAATATAAAATTTCGTTCCAAACAAGGTTTAAGTCTTGAGCGGCTGCAAAAAGCCGCGCTGTTGCAATCATATCTTCGGAACGTGTCCAGGTTGGATCAATATTTTTGTCGTAATTACGATAGTTGAAAGTAAAATCATTGTGCAAAAGTTTACCATATAGCACAGTATCCTTGAATTTATAGGCATAGCTGAAATTTTTGAAAACACCTTCCACAGTACGTTGGTCGCCGAGTTGGAAATCATCAGCTGCATTTTTTAGCAATGCAGGTGCAAATGGATTTTTGCAAGAATTTAGAAAAATTAATGTGATAATTAAATAAAATATGTATCCAAATTTTTTCAATCAATTAAAACTTTTTCAAATTTAAAATAAAAATCCTTTTGCAAAGTTATGAAATAAAGTCCTTTTAAAAAATTATCAAGTTGTAACTCATAAAGATCTTTATCAACAATTCTTTGAAAGATTACTTCACCGATCACATTAATACATTTCAATTCACAACCACCAGCATTTAAAATTTGCAAAAGATTCCCCGCTCTAATGAATTTTAAATCGTTAGTAATTTCATTAACGCTATCATTGATATTTGTGGAAATAATTATATCATCGACAGCTAATTGCGGGCGACCTCCAGATGAGCCATCATTCTCGTAGCAATATTTCCATCGAATCTGCATAAAAGGCAAATTAGAACATTCGGGAGGGAGGCGAATTTCCCGAAATTCTTTATAATCACCATCATTTTTAGAGGCATTATAAACAATGTTTGCAAGATTTGTGAATTTTGAATTTGTATCGATTCTGTATTGAAGATAAATCGAATAATTTCTGTCGTTCGCTTTGATTGTGCGAGCTATCCATTGTAAATATACATCTTGGCAACCACGAGTATCGAGCGAAAGCACGGCTGCACCAGGATAAGCATCGCCTTCTTGAGCCGATGAGGTTGTCAAGAAGGAAAAACCTAAATCACCAAGCCCATTAATTCGAGCTTTAGATTTTAAATTGTATGAGGAAATCCAGTCACCTGTCATTTCATCAGTAATTTTAGGATCTTGTTTTTTGCAGGTATGGAACATAATTGAACTGGGATAAGTACGTGCAGGAGAGTCTTCGCTCCATCCATTGAATTTATATGGAGAGTTGGCAAGTTTATGTGGCACAGGATTGGTTTGTGCATAAAGAAATACAGGCACACTTAGCCACAAAAAAAAAATTTGTGTTTTCATTTTATATATT
>DAIPLL010000163.1:227-3022 GCA_036769265.1 Kapaibacterium sp. (SeqCode) | reverse complement strand
GTATTATCTATACCGTGGATTTTATTTGCTATTGGTAAGGCGATAGTCTTGAATTTGGCTTCCATCATATTTTTATACATCGATTTTTTGCCGCCTTTTGTTTCGGTAACACGTGGATCATTTGGTAATGCGGCGGCTATAGTTTTTGTGCCTTTTTGGCAATCGCCACCAAAATAAACTACATTTACAATCTGTAGAATTTCTTTTTCCGTTTTAACAGGTTGTATGTATTTTTTATCGTAAGGCTATCTGGATTGTAAATCAGTTATGTGCGAGTTAAAGATTTCGAGCTCTTTTGTAGCTTCAACATCTTTGACCATTACATCAGCTTCGTAAGCAGCTTTGTAATTATAAAGTTCATCTTCGTAATTTTCTATTGGACCGATAACAACATCGATGTTGCTATTTTCTATGTCCATCCAAGCCATATCGCTTTCGTAATAGTCATCCGTGCGGAATGCTTTTGCACGAAGCTGTAAGTAATTTTTCAAAGTTGGATTTTCCGCAAGCTCTGCGGCTTCATCAAGTAAATTTGCTAATTTTTGAATTTCTGGATAATATTGATGATATGGAATCGCTTTTAGCTCCCCATTATCTCTTACGATCACAGTGTATTGGCTTTTGAATGCTTCCTCGTCTGAAGGATTATTCTTTATATGGCTTTCAAACTCTTCTTTTGTTATATCTTCTGGATAGAAACCACCACCAAGCGGTCTTCTTTGCGGTCCTTGTCCTACAAAACGCTGATTTTCGTTCAAAACATCGTAAGGACCGTAATTTATATTAACATATTCAAGATAAATTTTAGCTTCTTCTGTGTTTAACTTAATTAAAGAATCACGAACCGAAATAGCATCGTGAGATGATTGTTTCCAGAAAATATCATCGCAAATTTTCCCAGCTTCAATTAATTTTTCGAGTAATTGGCGCTCACGTGCCGAAAGATGCGACACATCTGCTGTAATTTCAATTTTGGCATATTGTTCAGTAGCTTGTTTTACTTTTTGGGATTGTTCGGAGAGTTGCGGTTGGATGTCCATTTTCTTCTCGCAAGCAGTGATTAAAATTATACTGAATATTAAAAATACATTTAGAAAATATTTCATTTCACACCTTAACTTTATTTAAAATTTTTCCAAAAAATTATTCAAAGTTAAAATATTTTTATTATTTTACAAATTGAATTTGTCAAATCAATCGAGTTTGGCAATATGAATGAGAAAAGAATACTACTTGTGGACGATGATGAAGATAGCCGCGAAGTAATGAAAGACTTTTTAACAGGTATTCTAAATTTTCGTGTTGAATCCTATTCTAATGGTGAAGATGCCTTTACTGCATTCAACGAGAGCAGTTTTGACTTGGTACTTGCCGATATAAAAATGCCAAAACTAAACGGGATCGATCTTTTAAAGAAAATTCGCTCAGAAGAAAAAGGGAAAAATTGTCCTGTAATTTTAATGACGGCATTTGCTGACGTCAATACTGCTATTGAAGCTATAAAATATAATGCTACAGACTACTTGCTAAAACCCTTGGATATAAACAATCTCTTCGAGCTAATAAATAAACTACTTTCAACAGAAACTTCTACTAATGATGAAAAAATAGAAAAATCCAGTCTAAAAGGTAGTTACCTCCATATAAATAAAATCGGTAAAATTGGAATTTTTTCGGAAAATTTTGCAGAAGCAGTAAAAAATGCGAATGTTTATCACCAAGATCGCACAATAAATGTACTCATAGAAGGCGAAAGCGGCACAGGTAAAGAAATTATAGCAAATATAATCCACGGTATAGATAATACAAAGCCATTTGTAACAGTAAATTGTTCTGCAATTTCAGCAAATCTATTTGAAAGCGAGCTATTTGGATATGTCGGAGGTGCTTTTACAGGGGCTCGTTCGTCGGGATTGGCTGGGAAATTCGAATTAGCACAGGGCGGTACAATTTTCCTGGATGAAATCGGTGATATGCCGCTCGATTTACAACCTAAATTGCTTCGTGCTATTCAAGAGCGTGAAATTTACCGAATCGGTGGGCAGAAACCAATATCAATTGATGTAAGAATTATTGCTGCTACTAATAAAAGATTAGATGATGCCACAAGACAAGGTAAATTTCGTGAAGATTTATACCATAGAATAAAAATCGGGCATATCATCCTAAAACCATTGAGAGAACAAAAAGAAGCCATTATCCCTCTGGCTAAAATGTTTCTTGACGAATTTTCTTTAAAACGTGGTAAAAAATTCAAAAAGTTATCGGCTTCGGCTATTGATTTGTTAACAAATTATGAATGGAAAGGTAATGTTCGTGAGTTATGCAATGCAATCGATAGAGCCGTTCTGCATAATGACGATATTGAACTAACAGCTCGTCATTTGAGCTTTTTAGATGAAAATTTCCACGTCGATAGTGAATTTGTGCTTACTCCATATGCAGACTTTAAGCTTCCAGATGATGGTTTAAATTTAGAGGAATTAGAAAGAGAGATTGTGCGCCGTGTATTAAAAAAATTTCATGGAAATAAAACAAAAACAGCCGAATTTCTGGGGCTCACTCGTAGCGCCTTACGTAGTAGATTATAGCAATGTAAAATAAAGGACTGCAAAATTCATTTGCAGCCCTTGTATTTTAACTTTTCGTGAATTTACTGCTATTTTTCGATCTTTATACGCCCGTCAACTGCTATGATTTGATTTTTTGAACCAAGCAATGGATTAATATCCATTTCGACAATTTCTGGGGCAATTTGCAGTAAAGCCGAGACTTTTTGTATATATTCAGCAAAT
>DAIPLL010000163.1:0-217 GCA_036769265.1 Kapaibacterium sp. (SeqCode) | reverse complement strand
TTTCCTTGTTTACACCCTCTTTACCACGAACACCTTGAATTAATTTATAAGCACGCAATGATTGAATCATTGCCAATGCTTCTTCTTTTGATATAGGAGCAAGTGCATAAGCAAAATCTTTTAAAACTTCTATAAAAATTCCGCCTATACCACATAAAACCAAGTGCCCAAATTTATCTTCCTTTTTAGCACCAATGAAAATTTCTATTCCACTAAC
>DAIPLL010000162.1:0-3022 GCA_036769265.1 Kapaibacterium sp. (SeqCode) | reverse complement strand
AAAACGCCTTCTATATCTAAATCTGGATTTATATGCAAACGCACAATTGATATTGTATTGAGCAATTGCCCAAGCCCTTCAAGTGCATAAAACTCGCATTGCACAGGTATTAACACCGAATTAGCTGCCGATAATGCATTTAATGTAAGCAATCCCAAAGACGGCGGACAATCGATTATAATAAATTCGTATTTATCTCGAATTTTACTAAGCACATTACGTAAAACCAATTCGCGATGTTCTAAATTAACCATTTCGATCTCAGCACCAACCAAATTTATGTGCGAAGGCAATAGATGCAAATTTGGCATTTCCGTTTGCAATATTGCTTCGTTTGGGTCAAGTTCGTTTACCAGCACTTCATAAATCGTTTTATCTAATTCCTTAGTATCAAAACCAATTCCACCAGAAGCATTTGCCTGCGGATCAATATCTACAAGTAGCACTGGCAGCTCACGTGCAGCAAGCGAAGCTGCCAAATTTATAGATGTTGTTGTTTTACCTACGCCACCTTTTTGGTTAGCAACAGTGATGATTTTACCCATAAATCAAAAATTCCAAATTTCACCAAATTTCACATTGAAAAATAAAATAGCCGAAAGCACAAGGCTATGCCGCAGTGTGCCGTTAAATATCAGGTCTTTAATTTCCCTTAGTGGCAATAATTTAATATTTATCAACTCGTTTTCGTCCAGTTTTTGCTCGAGTTTCTTTTGGCAGCCGAACCAAACATAGTGATAACACCTATTCCCTAAAAATGCAGGATTTGGCTCGACATATCCGAGCAATTGTGCCCTGCCCTCACCGACGTATCCAGTTTCCTCTGTGCACTCCCGTTCTGCAGCATTTTGATGATATTCACCATGTTCGATAAGACCAGCTGGAATTTCAAGCGAAATATTATCGCTCCCATGACGGTATTGTTCTACAAGTACAAGATGCTTATCTGTTGTAATTGGCAATATATTAACCCAATTAGGCGATTTCAATGCGACAAATTTAGATTTCGTTTTCTTTGCAGGATGAACTCTTGTGTAATAATAGAGGTCGAATATCTTGTAGTTCCCTACATATTCTTCATTTATTGTTTCCCAGCGGTTTATTTCCATAATTTATTTTCTATAAAATAAATAGCAAAATTAATTAATTTTCTTCATCAAATCAAATTAATTAAAAGAGTAATTTCGCTAATAAATTCAATATCATAATCAGCTATATATGCTCTGTAATTTTATCGAAAGGAATTTGAGTTTGCTCACCGTTAGACATATTTTTCAATGTTAAAGTGCTGTTTTTCAATTCTTCATCGGCAATGATTAAAACAAATGGGATGTTCAATTTGCCAGCTTCTCGCATTTGTGCTTTCATAGAGCGACGTTGCAAATCAAATATTGCACGTTTCCCAATGGAACGAAGTTTCTCGGCTACTTCGAATGCGTATTTTGTATAATTTTCATCAGCTGTAACTATATAATAATCTGCAATCTCTTTAACTTGAGGCAACTTTGCAATGCTTTCCAAAATAAGCAAAAGGCGTTCGGCTCCCATAGCAAAACCAACTGCTGGCGTTTCTTTCCCACCGAGCTGGTTAAATAACGAATTGTAACGCCCACCACCACCGAATGAATCCTGTGCTCCAAGGCTACTGTGTTGCAGTTCGAAAACCGTATGGCTGTAATAATCAAGTCCACGCACCAATCTTGGATTAATTTCGTATTTTATTTTTAAATGATCAAGCAATGAAAGAACTGCCTCAAAATGTTCCCGGCTTTCTTCATCGAGATAGTCGAGTATGACTGGAGCATTCTTGATAATTTCTCTGTCCTGCTCGTCTTTCGAGTCGAGCACACGTAAAGGGTTAAGCTCCATACGAACTTGGCTTTCTTTTGATAATCGGTCCTTGTTAGTTCGCAAATATTCAATTAGTTCGGCTCTGTATTTTGCACGAGCTGCATCATTGCCTAATGAATTTATCAGCAAAGTGTAATCATCAATACCTATTGCTTTGCAAAATGTTGTTGATAAATGTATAATCTCCACATCGCTTTCAGGATAAGGCGAAGAAATACATTCTGCTCCATACTGATGAAACTGACGCAAGCGTCCTTTCTGAGGGCGCTCGTAACGGAAAAAAGGTCCAAAATACCACAAACGTGTTATCGATTGCTGCTGATAAATGGAGCTTTGTATTACTGCACGCACAAGAGATGCAGTCATCTCGGGACGCAAGGTGATTGATTCGCCACCGCGATCTAAAAAAGAATACATCTCTTTATTTACAATATCTGTTTGCTCGCCAACACCACGCGAAAAAACCTCAGTTTTCTCAAAAATCGGTGTGCGTATTTCTTTATAACCGAATTGTTCTGAAATTTGCCGAGCTATCTGCTCCAGATATGTCCAATTGTCAATTGTGTCAGGTAATATGTCCTTTGTTCCACGAACAGCTTGTATCATAATTGTTCCTATTTTGTGAAATGATATAGTGCTATACCAACGGAAACAGACACATTCAACGACTCTGCATTGCCGTTGCCAGGTATTTTAAATGTAGAGCTCAATATTTCTTTCATATCGGGTGAAATCCCATTCGATTCGTTGCCGAAAACCAATCCAAAATGCTTTGGCGGTTTTATTGTGCTTATATGGTTTTCGGAATTTACATCAGCACCAAATAATTTTGCTTTTGAGAAATTTTTCCTTATAAATTCAATTAAGTTGTCAGTATAAATTACCTTTATGCGAAAAATCGAACCCATTGTAGAGCGAACAGTTTTGGGATTAAGTCCATCAACTGCGGCATTCCCAACTATAACCTGACTAATACCGAACCAATCAGCCGAGCGGATGATTGTACCAAGATTCCCAGGATCGCTTACTCCATCAAGCACAATAAATGATTCTTTCGGATTTACCTTTTGCTCTTTTGAATAGACAACAGCAAGAATTCCCTGCGGCGATTTTGTATCGCAAAGCTGATCAAACTGATGCTTCGGTGCGATATAAACTGGCTCACCTATTA
>DAIPLL010000161.1:0-3023 GCA_036769265.1 Kapaibacterium sp. (SeqCode) | reverse complement strand
ATTCACTCCATTTTATAAAGCAGCTCTTGAGTATTGCATATATTCCGATGAAATAGCCTGGCAAAAAGGTTCGGCTTCACGTGGCGATGAAATCATTCCAACACCGGATGGGAAAACGAGAATTTTTGATGTTATGAAAATCCCTATATTTGGTGATGATGGAGCACGAAAAGGTTTAGTTGTAGTTGGGTTTGATATAACCGAAAAGAAAGAATTTGAGAGAACTTTGCAAGAGACTAACGAACGTTATCGTATGATTTCGGAAATGATAACTGATTATGTATATTTAGCTAAATCTGATGAATTTGATGAAGTTGAAGTTTTATGGTTGCTTGGTGGTTTTGAAAAAATCACAGGATATACTATTCAAAATTATAACGAAGCATACGATCGAATTTTAAAAATTATGCATCCCGAAGATAGAAAACGATTTGATGAAGAATATGTGCCGAGACTTAAAAACTTGGAAGAACTTGAATTAGAATACCGAATTTATCATAAGTCAGGAGAAATTCGTTGGATTAGCGACCATATAAAGCCATTTAAGAAACCAGAGGAACCAAATGTGATTTATCAAATAGGAGCCGTTACTGATATTACAGAGAAGAAAAATTATGAAGCAGAAATTTTAGAAAGCCGTGAAAAATTAAGAATTATTAACGACCAAAAAGACCGTCTTTTCTCAATTATTGCACACGATTTGAAAGGTCCGATATCATCGTTTGTTGGGCTATCGAAGATGTTTGCTGAAAGCTTAAATGAACTGACACTCTCGGAAATAAATGAATACACAAACAATATGGTTAAATCCGCATCGCATATATTAGAACTGCTCGAGAACCTATTAGAATGGTCTCGTGTGCAACGCGGACGTAAGCAATTTAATCCTGAAAGACAAAATATAAGGCTTATCATACAAAACGTCGTCGATTTGCTTTTTAATAGTTTCAAATTGAAAGAAGTAACACTCGAGCAGAACATAAAGGAGGATGCGTATGCTTTTGTTGATTTGCAGATGATGAACACGATTTTTAGGAACCTTCTCAGCAACGCACTTAAATTCACATACAGAGGCGGTAAGGTATGTGTAAATATTGAGGAGAAAGATAGTAAATATATCATATCCGTTAAAGACTCGGGGATTGGAATGGATGAAGAGCTAAAAGGCAAGTTATTTAATCCTGCCGAAAAAGTCTCACGCACTGGGACAGAGGACGAATCAAGCACTGGGCTGGGGCTTCTGCTTTGCAAGGAATTTGTGGATTACCACAAAGGACGCATTTGGGTAGAAAGCCAACCGAACCAAGGCACGACATTTTTTGTTGAAATTCCCAAAGCCGAATGAAATTCTTTTGCTTGGCAATCGTCTATATGAGTTGTTTGTAATTTATTAAGGGAAAATTATGGTTGATCAGTTAGTTCCAATAGTTATCGAGCAGACAAGTCGTGGTGAACGTTCCTACGATATTTATTCACGTTTGTTGAAAGATAGGATAATATTTTTAGGAGGTCCGATAGATGACCATACAGCAGAGCTTGTTATTGCACAGTTATTATTTTTGGCAAGCGAAGATCCGAAGAAAGATATTCACTTATATATCAATTCGCCAGGTGGGAGCGTTAGCGCAGGGCTTGCAATATACGACACGATGCAATATGTGAAACCAGATATAACAACAATTGCAATAGGGATGTGCGCCTCGATGGCACAGGTGCTTCTTTGCGCTGGAACTAAAGGCAAACGCTATGCCCTGCCTAACTCGCGCATTCTTATGCATCAACCATCAGGCGGCACTCAAGGGCAATCTGTGGATATAGAAATTTACACACGAGAAATTATTCGTATGCGTGATAATTTATATACTATTATAGCAAAGCATACAGGCAAAGACGTTGATAAAATCCGCAAAGATGCCGATCGTGACTATTATATGACACCCGAAGAAGCTTTGGAATATGGCATAATCGATAAAATACTCGTTCCTAATAAAGATACTGATAAGCAAGAATCTGAAAAGAATCAAAAAGAGCAGTTATAATTACTATTTATCTAGTTAATCAAACATTAAATTAATCAATATTTAAAGAAAAAGTGCCGCAAATTCATAAGGCGGCACTTTTATTATATGAATATTTGAAAAAAAATCTCTGCGATCCCGGCTGGATTCGAACCAGCGACACCAAGTTTAGGAAACTTGTGCTCTATCCTACTGAGCTACGGGACCTAACACTTATGCAAAATTACGAAATTTTTATTAAATCAAAAACTTAGTGAATTGTTTCGTTGCCGCCAACTAAAATTCTATTGCCGAAGAAATTTTCAGTCGGGGAATTAAAAGCTATTGCCATTACGATATAACACAAGACAGTGCGGTCAATTTTCGATTCGAACTCGCTAGTGAGCACTCTATCGATAACGAAATCGATGTGATCGTTTGAAATTAGCCCCAGTGCTTGGTATTGCAAAAGATCTCCAAGCGCTTCGTGGGTGAATAAATCCTTTTCGAGCTCGTTTAATATTCTGAAAGGTTTGTCTTTTTCGGCTTGGGAATTTATTTCTCTATCGATTATCCAACTAAGGGCAGTAGAAATTTCGACATCGGTATAGCCCAACTTGTGCAAATCTTTAATGTAAGATTCGCTAAGTTTTTCTCCACTGTGAAGTTCTTTCACAACAAGGACGATAATTTGAAGAATACGCTCGCTCAATGTGAATCTCCCTCCAAATACTTGTTTTCAAGATGGGTCATTTGTTCTTTTTGTTCAGTTGTAGTATCATCGTAACCAATTATATGCAAAGTTCCGTGAACTGCAAGCCGCATAAGTTCGTTTGTAAGCGACACATTATATTCTTTGCTTTGATCGATTGCAACTTCCAAGCCAATGTAAATTTCCCCCACCAGAGGTTCGCTCTCAAGAGGGAACGAAATGACATCAGTTGCCCAATCGTGTTTCAAAAAACGCTTATTTATATCTCTTATATCGTCATTATTCATAAAAACTATAGAAATTTCTGCCTCTTT
>DAIPLL010000160.1:0-3048 GCA_036769265.1 Kapaibacterium sp. (SeqCode) | reverse complement strand
ATAATAAGACGTTCAGAGACTTCGTTAAAAAACGTTGAGGCGGAACTTCTTGCTGTCATGGCTGCATTGACGGAGCTGAAGGAATTATATTGTTCGTTGAAAGGGGAACGAGTAGTAATTGCCTCAGATTTAACCGAGGTTCGAAACTTTTATGGAAATGCACTTAAAAATCAAAGTGATATCTCAAATGACCAAAAAAACTAGTAGTGAAAAAAACTCTGATGCTAGTAAGGAGAAAAAATTCCAAGAAGCACTAATCGCACAATTTCGTGAAATTATCAGGCATTTGGGTTGTAAGCTTTCATTTGAATATGTTAGAGGACACTGGATCGATGTACTCCACAACAGCGTAGATTCCACGCTTCTGAGAATAATAAAGAAGAGAACAGCGACAGAAAAAGAGATTATCGCAAATGACAAACAAAGTGACAAATCAGGATTGGCAGTTGCTTACGTTCTTTCAGATATCTTTTCGGAGTTTGAATTTCAATACATTAAAGAACTACATAAAATCCTATCCGAAACAAAATCTGAAGAAACGTTGTTATCAATTAAACTAATGATGAGGAATAATGGATTTGTATACGAACCACATAAATCAAAACTAAAAAGAAAATTTGAAGAACTGCTTGAAGACGCTGTTCGATACAAAGTACTTACCAAAGTTGGAAATGAAGGGAACAGCTGCAGATACAAGGCAAACAATATTAAGAAAATAGTATACTCAACAATCAATTTGAGAAAAGAAACTTCAGAACAGATAGGAACAAAAACCAAAAGCACAACGCAAAACAATAAAAACGAGTCCGATTATAAAAATTTCTTAGTGAACATATTAAAAAAGAATAAGAAGCCAATGACCATGCAACAAATAAAAGCAGTAACTATTAAGCGCAAGTACCCGTGGAGACAAGAAAAATCTTCAGGAATGAAAACATTTGAGGCACTGTTGGAAGAGATAGTTAAGGAAGGACGAATAACAAAAATCAATGGTAAGTATACCACTCTCAGTTGAATGACTACAGATTACTTACACTTGACTTTACTGAGAAAACAACCTATTTTCACACCGCAGATTTTTCAATAATCATGAAATTAAGCCTATTTTCGTATTTTACGCAACGTCTAACACCAATTTCCCTACCTATTGTTACAACCACATTTCAAATTGAAAAGATAACAGAAAGCTCGTATCTAAGCTTATGCAATAAGGAACTTGTCAATTTACCCGTTGGAAATCAGCATGAATAAATGACTCAGCACAAATATTAGTCAATTCAAAACATTTTTCAGAGTGCCTAGCTTAGGAGGTAGGGAAAATCGCCTTCCAGAACATATCTATTAATGCGCACCCTGGAAGGCTACTCTTAGGAAGGAACTACTCCCTGAAAGAGATGGAAACTCTCGTAGTACCTTAGTAACTTTCGCTGACAAGACTTCTGGAATAACTATAAGGGTTAATAAGTCCACAGTATACGTAGGTGCTCAACGGAAAAGCAAAGACGAAAGGCGGAAGTGAGTAAGGCAGATAAGACAAATAAGGGCAAAGAGGTTCTACCTGTTTGGGAAGACAAGGAAAAGTGCGATTGTTTCAACTCTTTCGGGGGATTTTGAACTTTTTGTATGTGTTGAGAGTCAAATTAATTAGTAGAAAGCAACTTAGATTGCTGGTTGTTGTATTTGTAGCGACCTTTATTGCTAAAGTTGGGAAAATCGCACTTTGGGCAAGCAGGCGTTTGGTTATTTATCTTGGGAAACTTGGTTTTGTTAAGAGTTGGATGGGGCATCACTTTTTAAAGAATAATGAGGTTTTTTGAAAGTTTCAATGATTTATGCTTAACATTATCCAGGTGTAGAAGGAGGGAGAGGTATGAAGACCTGGAAGTTGTTTGAGAAAGAGATATTAATCGTCGTTCTTTTTTTGATTCTTGCAACCGTGACTTTGGTAGAAGCAGCTGAGCCGCTGGGTCTTTATATCGAAGAATACTATAAAACAAACGGGAGATTGCCATTACCACCAAGTTGGGTCAAAGTCGGTACGACGTTTGTGTACAGGATGCAAGTTGGTGTTGGGACAAAAGGAGAGAGTGGTTTCACCACGCAAGGGTATGTTATCAGAATGGTTATCGGGATCGATAAGACTTCGAATTATGTTGCTGTCTGCGAATGGAAGATAATGTCAGATTTGCGTGGGAACATAGACTACACAAGCCAAATCATATCTGAACAATTTATAGAACTGAGTTCTTTGGAAAAATTTCTCGTGGACCTTTCTCGAGCAGCTCCCTATGGTGTACAAGTCCAAGGAGGGTACTTGCCCGACGGAGGTTTTTACTTTGCATACGCAAGTGGAGATTACCAAGGCTTTACGAGATATAACTATAAATTTAATAGAGAAGGAATCTTAGTGTCTTCAGGTTTCCTTGAACAATCAGGTTCAAGTTCTTCTGTTGGTCAGATGGAGCTTGTGTTTGTGAAAGATGTTGATTTGAAGTTCGATGGTTTGTCGGAGAATCTCATAAAGGCGAAACCTAGTTATCAATATGTTGTAATAGAACAGATGACTGGTGCGACAATGATGTATGGACAAATAAGTGTGATTTACTCAAAAACGATTTCTGAAGGGTTTTATTCGTTCATGGTTAATAATCTTACAAACTTAGGAAGTTCCCAAAAACAGATTCTTGGGACAAATGTCTTAGGTCCTGCTTACATCAACCCGAGTTTGCTTAAAGGAGAAATCGTTAACATACCAGAGGTAGGTTTCAGATGGGTTGTTGAAGGACAAGGTCAATTTGGTGGAGTCCAAACAGGGATTTATATCGGCGGAGTAAAAGTCGCCATTTATGAATACTCAGCAAATGGACTTTTGCTTCAGTACGTTAATAAAACACATACAGGCTACCTCCAAGCAGTTATCTCAAAATAACAGAGCGAAGAGTTTTTTTATGTGAGCTTTATAGTTATATACTAAGTAGGTTAATTTGGGTTTGCGTATATTCGGAACATCAGCTTTTTTTCTCAGGGCATGTTTATTAAGATAGGATA
>DAIPLL010000029.1:0-13430 GCA_036769265.1 Kapaibacterium sp. (SeqCode) | reverse complement strand
ACTCCAGTTTTGATTAAATGTTGCTTGAATTTCAGGCATAAATTCATCTAAAGCTTGATTTAGCAGTTTCTGTATTCGCGAATCGATAGTTGTGTAGATCATCAACCCGTCGCGATAAAGATCGTATTCTTTAAGTCTTGGATTTTTGCTTAATTCCTGGCGAAGCATTTCAACAAAATGAGGTGAAATGCCAAGTTTAGTATTGGAGTTTAATGTTCCTAAATTTGCTCGTGAGGCAAATTCAAGCGGTTCTTGTAATGCTTGTAAATATTGAGCTGAGCTTAAATATCCCTCGTCATACATCATTTTTAGAACAAGATTGCGACGCTCTATAGCATCTTCGTAATTTTCTTTTCTATTGTAATACTCAGGCTTTTTCAGCAATCCAACAAGAAATGCACATTCTGCTGTTGTTAGTTCATTCGGTTCTTTGTTAAAATATACCTTAGATGCAACAGCTAAACCATACGCACCACGTCCAAAATTCACCGTATTAGTGTAAAGCTCTAATATTTCTTCTTTTGTATATGTTTTCTCGATTTGTATTGCTGTAACCGCTTCGCGTATTTTACGCTCTATTGTCTGATCAAAATTTAAATATAAATTTCTTGCTAACTGCATAGTAATTGTTGAAGCACCCTCTCGTCTCGATGAAATTATATTTTTTACAATTGAATTAAATACACGTCCTACGTGAATTCCCCAATGACGCCAAAATTTTCTATCTTCGGTCGATATTAATGCATTTACGAAGTCTTTTGGTATATCATTAAAACTAAGTGGGACACGTCTTTCAATATAATACATATCGAGTAGCTCATCGTCAGCAGTGTAGATTCGAGTTGCAATATTTTGCTTTGGGTTCTCAAGTTGTTCCAGCGATGGCATATTGCTCGATGTTACCCAAAAAACATACACTCCAATGCTAACAAAAAACAAAACCGTTAGCAACAATAATAATACTAAATATTTAAACGGATTCATTTCACTAAATTGCATTTTTGTTTATACTTTTTAGCAATTTAATGAAAATTTTTGGATTATATTAATTTTATGTTCAGGAAGCGACGTATGTTTGTTGTTGGTTGTTTTTTAAGGTTTCGGTTAGTGTCGAGAGCAAATGCGTTTGATAACGTATTCGATTATTTACTTGAATTAGTCTGCTTTGAAGTAGTTCTTTGCGTCTATTAATCCAAAATCTATCTTTAAGCTTATCCTGAAATACAAATGGTTCTTGATATTTTAAATTTTTTAGCTTTGTTTCTTGGTTTCTTATGTTGTTTTCTAACTCAATTATTAATGTTTTCAACTTTGTTTCTTCATTCTTTGTGCTATCTTGATAATAATCATCAACCAGGAGCTGGATCACCCGTAGCCGATCAACATCTTTCTGCTTATACGCAATTTGAACGCTTTCCCAAAACTTACGTCTTTCTTCGCTTTCACCAGCTACATCAGGATGCAGTTTTTTTACGAGTGAACGATATAAGTTTGCGAGTTCGTAATTTTCATTTACCTCGCAGGATAAGCTTTTAAGCCTCTGCAAGTCTTCTTTACTGGGTTTGTGTTGATTGTTGGGAATTGTATTCTTCCTCCCTGTTTGACGATTTGCTTGACGTTGCGACATTATGTCGATTAGTTTCAACGAATTGGTTTGTAAATTTTCGCGATTATGCAATTTCATCCGTAAAAACTCAACTCTTTTTTCGAGCTCTTCTGAAGTTCGAAGTTTGCTCTCAAGTTCTTCTTCAATATCACCAAATATATTTTCATAATGAAACATTATTTCCTGATAAACAGAAGTCTGATAATAATACCATTGCTCGACTAATTTTTGCAATTGCAAACGAAGTTGTTCCACACGCAATTTCAAAAACTCTATATTTTGTCTTCTGTATGGATTCATATCTTCCTCTTTAAATAACCAAAACAATTATTGATTAATATTCTCCAAAATTGATCATATTTCAACAAAAAATACTACATAAACACTTTTAAAGCCTTCATTTTGATTTAGTCAAATTATGTGCCGTCAATTTTGGAGTAACTATTTTGGTCTCCCCCTAACTCAAATATAAAATATTTTTTATAAAAAATAAAAGAAAGTTTTCCACATACTTACTTTATTTTATTAAAATTTATGAATTTGTATTATGTTTTTTGAAAAAAAATTCATTATATTTAAATCATATAAAATCTGTGATTTTTATAATATAATTTGGTGAATATTATGTTACAATACATTCTTAGTGATAAAATTTTGAACACAACTTTTTTCCAAAAATTTTTTTTAGGTAATAAAGTTATAGATTATATTGATTTTGTCTTGATCTTTTTGGTATTCGTTGCCCTTATTAAATTGTTTCGTATAACTGTTTTGGTTTTATTAAACAAACTGGCAATAAAAATACAATCAAAAATTTTTAATTTTATCTTAACAAAAATAAAGAAACTTTTAGTTCCGCTTGAATATTACGGTGTGTTCTATTTTTCTGTAAAAACTTTAAATCTACATAAATATGTATTGAACACATTAGATGTTTTGGCTCTTCTTATAATAGTTTTCTATGTAACACGCTTTGTAGTATCTCTTGTTGATTTCATTATAGAACAAAAGATTGAGCAATCGACAACACCAAGTAAAGTGCAAGTTCTTCGTGCAATAATTCCTGCTATTAATATTCTCATATGGGTAATCGGCATAATTTTCATCTTGAGCAATCTGGGATTTAATATCTCTGCTCTTGTTGCTGGGCTTGGAGTGGGTGGTTTGGCTGTGGCTCTTGCAGGGCAGAAAATTCTCGGCGATATATTTAGCTATATTTCCATCCTTGTTGATAAGCCATTCGAAATAGGTGATATGATACTTGTCGATAATCACTGGGGAAATGTCGAATACATTGGCATCCGCTCAACTCGGCTTAAAAGCCTCACCGGAGAGATGCTTGTTTTCGCAAATTCCGATATCACAACTGCACGCATCAAGAATTTTACGAAAATGCAAGAACGCCGTGCCGAAATCACGCTCGGTGTAGTTTATGAAACACCTCTCGAAAAACTGCAGCTAATCCCCAAAATAATCGAAGAGATAATTAATTCGACAGAAAAAGTTCGTTTCGATCGATCTCATTTTCATTCCTACGGCAATTTTTCACTGAATTTTCAGACAATTTATTGGATAGAAGACATTGATTTTAAATTATATATGGATAAGCAACAAGAAATTCTGCTGAAAATATTCGATGCCTTCAAGAAAAATAATATTCAATTCGCTTATCCAACATCAAAAGTTTTTTTAGAAAATATTGAAAAGAATAATTCCATTTGATTGAACTATGGCAAAACAGTTGAACATCGGATTTTTATGTGATGAAAATGAAAGTCTAAGTAAAAAAATTTTACAAAATTTAAAAGATTATAATTATGTAGTCGAAACTTTTTTCTTCGATGGAATATTTGATTACGATAGGCTTAAAATTGAGACTCCTGTTGATATCTTAATAATTCTTTATGATTACGCTAAGCTAAACGAGCAAATCGATGAAATAATACGATTTTCGGATGTCCCAACGGTCGTTGTTTGCAATGAACTGAGCGAATTTGATACATCAATTTTGATCAAAAAAGGTGTATCACTTGTTTTCAATTGTAGCTTTAACGATCGTTTTGCTGCAGAAATTGATAAGCTGCTTAAATATCAACGCTCTGTCAGCATTTTATACCAAGATAATCTATCTGAGAGCGAAAAAGCATCTGCTTTAGAGCGTGAAATTACAAGTATATTAAAGGAAGAAGGTTTGCTGCGTGAAAGCCACATCTTCCTTGAAACTATTCTTGAAAACATTCCAAGCCTAATTTATGTAAAAGATGCCATAACAATGAAATACATTTACGTTAACCGTAGCTCAACGAATATGATTGAATTTACACCAGAAGAAATGATCGGGAAAACCGTTTTTGATTTATTTCATCCACAATATGCAGATTACTATCATTCTAAAGATTTGGAACTTATTAAAAATAATCTTTTTACTCAAACCCTCGAAGAAATGTGCCTAACAAAAAATAATCGTTTGAAAGTATTTTTAACCAAGAAAATTTTAATAAAAAATCATAAAGGTGAACCACGATACTTTTTAGGTATATCAGAAGATTTAACTGAACTTTACCGCTCACAGGAGGAACTTCTCAAAAGTGAAACCCGTTTTGCAAAAATTTTTCATGCAAGCCCAATAGCCATCTTTATAATTTCCAATAAAACACGTAGTTTTATCGATGCAAACATTAAATGCACAGAATTTTTTGGCATTAACCGTGATGATGCTATCGGCAAATCGATTGATGAGTTCTCAGAATTTCAAGATTCAGAGATTTATCAAGCAATTATCAATACACTTCAAACAGAAAGCAGTTTCACCAATAATGAAATAAAATTGAATATTAGCAATAAACAAAAATATATACTTTTTTCTTGTGAACAAATAATACTTCAAGATGATAGTTGGAGCGTATTCTTTTTGCTCGACATAACTGAAAGAAAACGTGCAGAAATAGAAATTCAAGCCGCTTTGCTCAAACAACAAGAACTAAACACACTCCGATCACAGTTTGTTTCGATGATTTCCCACGAATTTCGAACACCGCTAACAACAATTTTGCTTTCAGCAGATATGCTTAGCAAATATTTCGATAAGTTGCTTCCAGATGAGCGTCAGAAACAAATCAGTAGAATAAAAGAGACAATTCAACGAATGACAAGCCTGCTTGAAAATGTGCTTACTATCGGTCGTATCGATAGTGGTAAATTTACTTTTAGCCCGAAATTGTGCAATCTTGAAGAATTATCCTCAAATTTAGTAAGGAATGTCGAGTTCAATAGTGGGTTCTCACATAAGATTAACTGCAAAATAAACGGCAACTGTAAAGAAATTTATCTCGATGATAATTTAATATCTCTTGCTATAAATAATCTTCTTTCGAATGCAATAAAATACTCACCAAATAGCAAAACAGTGGATTTTACAATCAATTGCAATATTTCGGAAATTGAGTTTATCATTACCGACTATGGTATTGGCATTCCAGATGAAGAGCAAAAATTCTTGATGCAGTCCTTCTTCCGTGCTTCTAATGTCGGGAATATAACAGGTTATGGCTTAGGTCTCTCGATTGTCAAAAGAGCTTTAGATGCACATCAAGGCAATATTGAAGTCAAAAGCAAAGTTGGAGTAGGAACAACATTTATTGTAAAGATTCCTAACCAAAAATTTTCGAATAATTAATTAGACTCCAACGTCAATATATTTATGGAAAAGTACAAAAGTACAATAAAGATTCTACCGGAGTATATTGCAAACCAGATTGCGGCGGGCGAAGTTGTCCAGCGACCTGAATCCGTTGTAAAAGAACTCGTTGAAAATTCGCTTGATGCTGGTGCAACTTCAATAGGTGTTGTGATAAAAGGTTCAGGTAAAATTCTAATACACGTGATTGATAACGGCAAAGGAATGAGCCGTGAGGATTTAGCTCTTGCACCATTGAGGCACTCCACGAGCAAAATCACAACTCAAGAAGATTTGCAGCGCATTCTTACGTATGGTTTTCGTGGGGAGGCACTTGCATCAATTTCAGCTGTCTCATCTATGGAAATTCGTACAAAAAGAGCAGAAGACGATCACGGCTGGTCTTTGAAGTCCGAACCCAACCAGCCCTTTCAAATATCGCCGATTAAATGCGATAATGGCACTCAGGTTTTCGTCCGTAATTTGTTTTTTAATGTGCCAGCTCGAAAGAAATTCCTTAAGTCCGATATTACAGAATACCGTCATATCACAGAGACTATGACACGATTTGCATTAATTCATTTCGATAAACGTATAGTTTATTACGACTCGGATAATTTGATACTCGATTTGCACCCATCTGATTTACAAAAGCGAATTGAGAACATTTTTGGCGAAGAAATTTCCCAAAATATTATGCCAGTGGATTATGCCAATGATTATTTGAGAATTTCAGGTTTTCTCGGCAAACCACATGCGGCAAAACCAACAGCAGCTCAACAGTTTTTGTTTGTGAATAAGCGAGCAATTTCGAGCAAAAACTTAAATTATGCAATTTTTGCAGCTTTCGAGCATCTGCTTGAAAAAAATTATAAGCCTTTTTACGTGCTTAATCTTGAAATTGACCCTGAAAAAGTTGATATAAACATACACCCACAAAAAAATGAGGTCAAATTTGATGACGAGCGCAAAATTTTTTCAGCTCTGCACCACGTTGTGAATAATTGTATAAGCAAATACAATCTCACTGCTATGCACATTGTAAGCAAACCTGAAAAAAGTCCATTTGAGCGTGTTGATTTCAAGCAAGAACCACTCGAAAGGCTCATTGTGAACCAAAAAACTGGTGAAATAATAACTCAAAATAGAACGTTCAATGCATTGCTTGATTATAAGCCTAAGTTCGAACGTCCAAATTCAAAATTGTTTGAAAAATCTGCTTTCGATTTAATTTTTAATTCGGAAAATACACAAGAGTTTCACCCACCTAAGGAAAAAATCGAAATAACTGACGACGCTCAATTTATGCAAATTCATAATAAATATCTTTTAATGCAAAGCCCACAAGGTATTTTCATCATAGATCAGCATAATGCACACGAACGAATTCTATATGAAAAAGCTATAAAAATTATGACAAGTGAACTTGCGAATATGCAAACACTTCTGTTCCCTGTTGTCGCAAAAATATCACCAGAACAAGCTGCAATTGCAGAAGAGATAGAAAGTGATCTTAAAAAATTGGGCTATGATTTTAAGCTGGATAAAAATGGTTCATTGGAACTCTACAGTGTTCCTTTGGATATTTCTGAAGGTGAAGCAATTTCAAGTTTTACTGACATTATTGCCGAATATTTGAACCTGATGCAAATAAAGCATAGTGCCAAAAGAGATAATCTTGCCGCAAGTTTTGCTTGTCGTTCAGCAATAAAAACAGGGCAGAAGCTTTCCCACAACGAAATGCTTGAGCTTGCCCGACAGCTTATGAATTGCTCTATGCCTTACGTTTGCCCGCACGGTCGCCCAGTTGTTCTTGAAATATCATTGAGAGATTTGGATAAAAGCTTTAAACGAATTTAAATTATTTTCCTTTCGATAATTAGCATTGTCAGGTCGTCGTAAAATTCTTTGCCCTCAGTCCATTTTTTTAGTTCTGGCACAATCTGTCGCAAAATAATTTCGGAATTATGATTAGAATGTTCGTTTAAAAATTCGATCAGTTTGTTCTGTGTTAGCAATTTATTTTTTATGCCAGCGCATTCAGTAATACCATCAGTGTAAATAATGAATTTATCTCCTGGTTCAAAATTTATAACTTGGTCATAATATTCGGCTTCGGGGAGAATACCGACAGGGAAACCACGAGATGAGATATATTCTGCTTTGCTACCAGATTTAATGAAAATTGGATTTGGATGTCCTGCCTGCGAAAAAACTATTTTATCGTTTATTAAATCTATTACTCCATAAAGCATAGTAAAATATTCTGCATTTTTACCTTGCGAAAGAAACTGTTCATTGAGTTGTTTTATTACTTTCGATGGTGGGATATACTCGCCGTTGTCTGGATTAAGCATAATCTTATTGCCTGCGTCTTGACCTAAAGTGCGTGAAAGGGATACCGATAGAAAGGCTGCGGGGAGTCCATGACCAGCAACATCTACAATATAAAATGCAATATATTTATTGTTCAGCGGGAAAAAATTAAAAGTATCGCCCGAAACAAACACACTCGGTATAAAGATCCAATTGAAAAAGCAATCGCCATAGGTTACAGCATTTAGGGGTAAAAATTGGCGCTGAAGTTCAGCTGCAGTTTCTAAGTCGTGTTTTATGGTTTGGTATGCATCTTGTAGCTTTTTGTTTAGTTCTTTTTCGGTTGTAATCAGTCGATATTGCTCAAGAGCATCGTTTATTGTATTAATCAATTTGTCGTTAGATATTGGTTTGGTAAGAAAACGAAAAATATTACCTTCATTAATAGCTTCAATTGCAATCTGCATATCGGCGTAACCTGTCAGAATTATGCGTATTGTATCCGGCGAAATGTCTCGCACTTTATGTAGAAGTTCTATTCCATCCATCTCTGGCATACGGTAATCAGATATAATCACAGCAAAGTCGTCTTGCTCAGATATAATTTTGAGAGCTTCTTCGCCACTTTGTGCTATATGAACATCAAACAAACTTCGGAGATTTCTTCTGTAGCCGTGTAGAACATTTATTTCATCATCTACGAATAGTATTTTTTTGTTCATTGTTGTTTAAATTTTTCTTTGTTATATATACAATTTCGAATTGTATCGATTAAAGCTTCATTTCTAATTGGCTTGGAGAGTATTATATGAGCTAAATCATTTTTCATTTTTTCAAAACTGGCATCTATGTGTCCCGTCATAATTATTCGTACAGTATTTGGCTGTGTTTCTTTAACTTTTTCAAGTAATTCTATACCATCTATTTCGGGCATAAACAAATCAGTGATAATAACATCAAAATTTTTAGATTGAATTTTCGACAGAGCTTCCTTACCCGATGTTGCATAATCAATTTCAAGTTCGGACGCAAGTGCTTTGAAAAGTCGTTTCATCCCCATTATGATGAATTGCTCATCATCAACAAATAATAAATTAGCCATTACTTTTGTCCTATTTGAACCTAACTAAATGGCAATTTAATAATAAATTCTGTTCCTTTCAAATAATTTGATGAGACAAAAATATCACCACCGTGCTTTGAACACACGACATTGTGTGCAATAGCAAGTCCTTGACCTGTTCCTTTACCTGGTGGTTTGGTTGTGAAGAATGGATCGAAAATTTTGTCTAAATGCTTTTCTTGAATGCCAATTCCATTATCACGAATTTGGACGAAAATTCCTGAGCTATCAAAACAAGTTGATATTTCAATTATCCCGAATTTATAACTGGGGTCGATTTGCATTTTTTCTTTTACTGCATCAACTGCATTAAGCAAAAAATGTAGCAAAACTTGGTTTATCTCATCAACTCTGCAATAGATCAATGGTAAATCTTGATGCAAGCTCAAACGAACATCTGCGAAATTTTTCCACTCATTTCGAGAAATAAGAACTGTATCTTCAATACTTTTGTTTATGTTTGCAAATGATTTTTCTCTTACACCTACTTGAGAAAAATCGCGTATTGTTTTTATGATTTTGTTGAGCTTTTCAATCCCTTCTTGTGATTGACTTATTGCTGCTGGAATCTCGTTGAGAAAAAAATTAAGGTCTGTTTCGATAATATTTTTTTTAACGATTTTTTTAAATTCCTCGATTGTTATATTTTCTTCATCTTCGAGCAGATATTTTAAACTTTGCATAAAAATTGTAACTGATTGATAGGAATTAGAAAGAAACTGCAGATTATCGTTTATATATTGCAAGGGAGTATTTAGTTCGTGAGCAATCCCTGCTGCAAGCTGTCCGATTGATTGCAGTTTCTGCGATAGGAAATTCCTATTGATTTCCTCCAATCTCTTGTTTATACGTAATAGATCGCGAGTATCGACAATTTTCTTATAAATAACAGCTGCGATATTTGTTATGTAAGAAATAAGTTCTATTGCTTCTTCTGAAAAATGCTCTTTTTCGGTACTTGCTATTGAGTAAACTCCAAGAACTTGATTTTCGTAAATCAATGGGATGTATAACCTTGAACGCAATAATGTATGTGTAGAAAATTTATTAGCTAAAAGATGAGCTTCTTCATCTGCATCTTTTATGTAAATAATTTGTTTAGCTCTAAGGCATTTACCTGGTGCCCTTTCTAAGGCTGTTTTCTGTGCGTAAAATCTCTCTTCTTTGGTAAGTCCCTTGCTTGAAACGGCATGGAGTTTTCCAGAGTGTGGAGTATAATAATACAACACCATATATTGATAATCTATTACCTCGTCTACTAAATTATCGACTGTTTTAAATAAAGAACGCAGATCATTGCTCAATACAAGCTTAGAGGCATATTCTTTAAATTTTTGCTGAAAATCAATTTTTTCTTTGTTTTGATTCATTTTGACATAAAAAAAATAACTTGTAAATAAACTATTATCCAAGTTTAAAATTGTAAAAATTTTAAGAAAAAATGTGAGGAGAGTTTATCTAAAAAAGGGCTACCTATGAAACAGGTAGCCCACCTTATAAAAAAAAACTGCCCCGTCCTAGAAAAAGTTGGCACAAAACTAGGAGAAACAAGAAATAGAGCAATCAGACAAACGAGTAAAGAAGTCTCAAAAAGATTACAGTTTGGCCTTTAAATTGCAGGTAGTAGAGGAACTAGAAAAGAGCTACTTAACCTACTTGCGGTCGGACGAAGGGAATTGCTATTTTACCTTGATAACAGATGCATATTCAAGGAAAATCGTCGGATACAATATAAGTGATAATCTTATGGCTGAAAACACTATAAAAGCATTAGAAATGGCAATTAAAGGACGTAATTATACCAATAGATCATTAATCCATCACTCCGATAGGGGGCTGCTATAGACCACATTCGTAATTAAATTTTGCAACGCCAAATGAAGTACATAAAAATCCCCAACTACTCGGAGCAATTGGGGAATATTTGTTTTATTAAATATGTCAACTTATTATAGGACGTTTCAATAAGTTATATTTCTAATAACTCATCTTATTTAACTTAACTTTACCACGGAATATCCAGTAAATTGAAAATGTGTATGCAATCACAAATGGCATACCGATAAGAGCAATAATAAGCATAATGCCAAGTGTTTTTGGTGAAGATGCGGCATTATAGATTGTAAGTGAATTTGCCGGATCAATTGCAGGAACTATGTTTGGGTAAATACCTATAGCAAAGAGTGTCAGCAATGCAGCAATTGAAGCACAAGACGATAGAAAGGCACGAAATTCTCGCCCGTGATGTATTTCACGCGGTATATTTGCAATAGCAAGCATATTAAGAAGTGCTACGACGAATAATTCTGGATGAGCTTTAATATTAGTAATCATATGTGGAAAGAATATTAGTGTTACCATAGTAGTGGAAACATAGCAAATAACGAAGAAAATAATTGTGTTATTTACCCAACTGCGAACCTTAGACTGAAGTTCACCTTCGGTTTTCATAACTGCATAGATAGCTCCGTGCATCATAAATAGAGCAACAGTTGTAATACCGACAAGAATTGGATAAGGTGTAAGCAAATCAAGCAAAGTGGTTCGCAGCTCAAAATCAGGTTGCACAGGAACACCAACAATTATATTACCCATTGCAACTCCCATTAGAAGTGCAATCAATATGCTTGAAATAGAAAATGCGATGTCCCAGTTGCGTCGCCAAGTTCTGGACTCGTGTTTGCTTCTAAATTCAATTGCAACGGCACGAAAAATAAGCACAAATAGTAGTATCATAAATGGGACATAAAATCCAGAAAAAACTGTAGCATACGCATGAGGGAACGCGGCAAAAAGAGCCCCTCCACCTGTTACAAGCCAAACTTCATTACCATCCCAAATCGGCCCGATTGAATTTAAAAGGATTCTTCGGTCTGTGTCATCTTTCACCAACAAGTATAAAGCACCAACTCCCAAATCGAAACCATCAAGAATGGCATAACCTGTAAACAATATAGCAATAAGTATAAACCATACTAAATTTAAATCAAGAAATTCAAACATATTTATGCCTCCTTAATGTTTTTCGAATAAATATTGTTGCTGAGAATAAATTGTATCGGAGTCATCATAAACATCAGGACCGTGTTTAATTTTTCTATCCAAGAGGAAAAGGAACAAGACAAAAAGTAACAAATAAATAGCAGTAAATAATACAAGAGAGAAAAGCACTTCACTTGCATTAACTGTTTTTGAAAGAGCGTCTTTTGTTCGTAAATAACCATACACTATCCAGGGCTGACGACCAACTTCCGCTGCGAACCATCCTATTTGATTAGCCAAATGTGGTAGCAAAACACTCCATACAAGTATATGATGATACCAGCGAACCTGATCAAGCCTACCGCGCCACCAAAAATAGATGCCTATATACGCTAATAAAATTATTAGCATTCCTATAGCGACCATTAAATGATAAGCTTGAAAAACGGGCTGAATTGGAGGGCGATCTTCTTTTGCGAATTCATTTAATCCTTTGACAGGTGCTTTACTATCACCATAAATCAACCAAGAAAGCATGCCTGGCACTTTAATACCATAGGTTTTTCCATTTTCTTCATCAACCCAACCGACAAGATAAAGATCAGCTGGACCAGTCTCGAAATGTCCCTCGAAGGCAGCCATTTTTGCAGGCTGAGTTTCAGCAACTTGTTTACCACTTGCATGCCCAGTAAATAACTGCAGAAGTGATGCAAAAGCTACAACAACAAGGGCAATTTTAATTGATTGCTGAGCAAAAAAATGATGACGTTGTTTCAACAAATAATACGCACTAACGCTGAGAACAAGAAAAGCACCAGTAAGCCAAGCAGCCGAAATTGTGTGCGACAATCTTTCCAAAGTAGAGGGATTAAATACGACTTGCCAGAAATCAGTAACTTCTGCGCGTGCCATTAATCCTTCGCCAACGATATGAAAACCTGCTGGAGTTTGCATCCAGGAATTAGCCACCAAAATCCAAACCGCACTAAGATGCGCTCCAAATGCAACCATAATTGTAGCAATAAAATGTGTTCTCGGTTTAACTTTATCCCATCCGAATACTAAAACGGCAAGGAAACCAGATTCAAGGAAAAAGGCGAAAATACCTTCTGCAGCAAGAGCACTACCAAACACATCACCAACAAACCGTGAATACGAAGCCCAATTTGTTCCAAATTGAAATTCCATTACAATACCAGATGCAACACCCAAAGCAAAAATGAGTGCAAATACTTTGACCCAAAACTTTGTCATTGTGTGGTAGCGAATGTCTTTGGTTTTCATATACATTCCCTCCATAATAACAAGCAGCAAGCCAAGCCCGATGCTCATAGGAGGATAAATGTAATGAAAGCCAACAGTAACAGCGAATTGAATTCGAGCAAGTAATTCTACATCCATTAAATGACCTCCGAAAAAAATGGAAGATTTTATTTAAAACAAATTTTTGACGAAAAATTAATCAAAATGTTTTTTTTATTTATAGAACAGCTACTAGAACAAGTTTTTTATTAATTTATAAACAAATATCAAAACAATTCAATTAAAATATTTTCATAGAATAAAAGAAAAACTATACGGCATATTAAAATTATATTTTGTGTTTAAAATTAAATATAGCCTAATAAAAAAGCTGTCCTTGCTTTTAAGGACAGCTTTTCTATAATGATAAAATCTTCTTTTCTTTATTGATTAGGTGCTGGTGTATTAGGTATTTGGTTGGGTAC
>DAIPLL010000159.1:0-3074 GCA_036769265.1 Kapaibacterium sp. (SeqCode) | reverse complement strand
AATGTAATTTAACGAGCCGATAGGCATCTGACAACACTTCTTGATTTTCATTATCAAAATAAATATATTGCCGAAGACGGCAAGCACGGTCAAGGTGGGCTGAAAACAGGGCGAAACGGCAAGGATATTGTCATTAAACTCCCACAGGGAACAGTTGTCAAAGATGCAACCACAGGCGAAATTATTGTAGATATGAAAGAAGATGGTCAGGAGTTCATTATTGCACACGGAGGAAATGGCGGCTGGGGAAATACGCATTTTGCGACATCAACGAACCAAACTCCACGTAATGCAAATCCTGGATTGCCGGGCGAGGAGCGTAATTTAATTTTAGAATTAAAGCTTATTGCAGATGTCGGCATTGTTGGATTTCCAAATGTCGGGAAATCAACTTTAATTTCTGTAATTTCTGCGGCAAAACCAAAAATTGCAAACTATCCATTTACAACGCTCACTCCAAATTTAGGATTAGTGAGAATTTCCGAGACAGAAAGCTTCACTGTAGCTGATGTGCCCGGGCTTATCGAGGGCGCTTCAAAGGGAAAAGGCTTAGGTTTGCAATTTCTGCGACACATTGAACGCACACGTGCACTTCTCTTTATGCTTGACGGATTAAGTCCCGATCCAGGAAACGATTACAAAATTCTAAAAAATGAATTAAAAGCTTACAACAAAGATTTGCTAAACAAAAAGCGAATTATTTGTTTCAGTCGAATTGATGCTTTGCTCCCAGAACAAATTGAAGAGCTTAAGAAAATAAAATTCAGAGAAAAAGGTATTGAAACAATTATGATTTCTTCTGTTGCAAAAATTGGCATTGAAGAGCTAAAATTCAAATTGTGGGAAATGATAAAAGATAATTAAAATTGTTAATTTAGTATGAATATTTTGTAATTTTAATAATAATTTAAAATAAGTTTTTGAATTTTCGTATATTTATTTTGATAGACAAATTTTTTTTTGTAATATAATTTATTGATATTTTTGCGTAATAATTAAAAAATCGAATTGGTGAAATAGAAATGTCGATTATTGAAACTTTAATAGAAACCCAAGAATTTGCAACTTTACCTCCTGTTGCTTCGAAAGTGCTGGCAATGCTGGAAGACGATAACATTGATATACGAAATTTATCAAAAGTAATAGAAGCAGATGCCTCTCTAACTTTGAAATTGCTTAGAGTTGCCAACTCTCCGTTATATGCAACAAGAACAGAGATAAATACTATACATCAAGCTATAATTACACTCGGGCTTAATAGGCTTACAAATATTGTTTTGGGCGTTTCAATATTTTCAAAATTTTTATTAAGCTCGCAAAAAATTGCAGCAGAGTTAATGCAAAAATTTTGGTGGCATGCTTCGTGCACAGGTATGGTTGCAAAATCGCTTTCTACAAAAATAAATCGCCTATATAAAGAAAACGAGTTCATCGGGGGCTTGCTACACGATATTGGCAAGCTCGCAATGCTTCAATACGATGCAAAAAAGTATTATCAGGTTGTCGATCGTGTACAAAAAGGTGCTCTTGATTTGGAGGCGGAACTCGAAGTATTCGGTGTTACACACACACAAGTTGGCGGCGAAATTGCAAAATTATGGCGTTTGCCACAAGAATTATATACTATCATTGCTTTTCATACAAATCCGCTCGAAGCACCGAACTTCAAAGAATTAGTTTCGGTTGTGCGTATAGCTGATTTACTTTGTGAAGTATGGGATGCTGGTTTCTACGAAGGTATTCAGTCTTTGAAATTGGAAAGTCATCCTGCTTGGATAAATTTGGTTAATCACATACCATCGCTTCAAGAGCTCGATGTTGAGGTTTTTACTTTCGAGTTAGAACAGGATTTCAAAAAATCCACTGAGTTCTTGAATATCATTGCAAAGGAAAGCGCCTAAGCTTTCGGATGCGCCTGCTTATAAGCATTTTTCAATCTTTCAACGGATAAGTGTGTATAAACTTGTGTTGTCGCAAGCGATTTATGACCAAGCATTTCGCTTACAGCTTTTAAGTCTGCACCTTTATCGAGCAAGTGAGTTGCAAATGTATGTCTGAGTGTGTGTGGGCTTTTTTGTTTAGCATCAGAAACTTTTGTTAGTTCACGTTTAATCATTCTATAAGCAACAGCCGAGTTAAGCTTTCCACCGCTTTTCGAGCAAAAAACGTATTCACTATTATGAGAACGCATTTTTAGGTGATTTTGCAGGGCTTCTTTTGCTTTTGCACCGATTGGAACTATGCGTTCACGATTTCCCTTGCCGAGCACTTTCACCTGATCTTGTGCAAAATCAATATCTTTAATTTTTAAGTTCAAAGCTTCGCTTATGCGAAGTCCGCAACTGTATAATAATTCTACAAGACATACAGTTGCAAGCGGAGCATCTTTCAGCGATTCGTCGAAGAGCTTTTGAGTTTCGTGAAAAGTTAGATAAGAAGGAAGCTTTTTCTCTTTTTTGGGAGTTAATAAGCTCTTTGCTGGATTGCTTTGTATTATGTTTTTCTTGCGTAAAAATTTGAAGAAAGATTTAATTGCTGATACTTTAAGCTTTATAGAGCTTTTTTTCAATCCACGGTCGTGTAGCCAACCGAGAAATGGTTTAAGTTCATCAGTTGTAATTTCGTTGAAATTCGGTTGGGTACCATAGAATTCATCATAATAATCTAAAAAATCAGATATTGCACGCCTGTATGTTATTTCTGTTTTTTCAGAAAAATTTCTCTCAACTTTAATATAATTTAAAAACATCGATATTTTTTTTTCATTTTCCATATTCACCTCTTCTTTTTGTATATCAAAAATCACGCCAGAACAAATTTTCAATATTCATCAAATAAATTATATGCAAATTCAAAAAATGTTAGTAATATTGCATATTGTTAATGGACAGGTTTGTAATATGAAAAAAGCTTGCCTTTTTGTATTAATTTTTGTTTTAATATTCAACTCAGCCTGCAAAAAAGAGCAAACAAAAGTGGAACAAAATGAAGTAGCCAAATTGGACACAATTTTTCCGCAAGATGGGAAAATTACTTTTGCAGGCTTACAATGGAAAGTGATTGAAAAAACAGAA
>DAIPLL010000158.1:0-3079 GCA_036769265.1 Kapaibacterium sp. (SeqCode) | reverse complement strand
TTTTTACAACTGGCTCATTAGCAGTAGATTGTTCGGACCTTATATTAGAAATTACCGCGAAAAACGAGGTATGACGCTTATTCACAAAGTTTTGGTTTTAATTCTTCTTTGGTCTGTTATTATCACAACTATGATTTATGGAACGGAACATATTTGGGTGAGAATTTTGCTCGCTATCGTTGCAATAGCGGTTTCCACACATATCTTTATGATTAAAACACTCAAAGGTGAAATATATGCAGAAAATCGAACTGCAACAGTTGAACAAGAAACAAACTGAACTGCTTCGCGCAGCCATTGAGGTTCGGAAAAATGCGTATGCACCATATTCCAATTTCAAAGTTGGTGCAGCTGTTCGCGATGTGCTCGAAAACATCCACACAGGCTGCAATATTGAGTCAATTGATTACACTTTAACTTCTCATGCGGAGATGGTTGCAATTGATTCTATGGTTAAATCTGGTTGCCGCGACTTAAAAGAAATTGTCATTGTTGTGAAATCAACCACAACACCCGTCCCGTGCGGTCTTTGCCGCCAGAAAATGGTTGAATTTTCTCGTGGTGAAGTTTCGATTATATGCGTAAATTTGGATGAAAAAGAAAATATAAGTGAAATTTATACTACAACACTTTCAGAAATGCTGCCTTATGCTTTCAGCAAGTTATAGAAGAAGCGGCTTTAAGCCGCTTCCTCTATAAACAATGAAAGAATGTCCTCTGCTTTGATATTTGCTTGTGCCGAGCGCGCTTCTTTGGCAAATTTGTCTGAATTTAAAAATCTTAGTTCAATCAAAGCTTCTTCAAATGTTTCAATAGGTCTGTTCTCGACTTTATCCAATGGATGTTCAGCATCCTTTGCTACTTTGCTTTCTATCATTTCGAGAGCATTCAGCAGAATATCTTTTTGCCAATTAACATTTTCTGATGAAATTTCAACCTTATCTTTAATTATATTCTGATGGCTCTTTTTCTCAATTTTTTCTGGTTGAAATGCTTTTACATCAACCGCTGGTATGCCTTGTGAGCGTATTTCTGTTATTTTCATATTTCACCTTTCTATGTTTGAATTCTAAAATATTTAAGTTTTATTTTTCAAGAATAATGCCAATAGTTAAACATCAAAAATAAATCTTGATAAGTTTCATATTTGTATGCATTTATAAAATTTCATTCAAAATACTTAGATTTAATTATTTGATTATTATTAGCCAGAATATTTTTTTTGGTGAATAATATAAATCACTAAATTTTAAGCAATCAGTTTCGTCAATTGTGCATTATGTTTATCAATTTTAAATCAATATGATACAGGAACAAAACTATTACAAGCTCACAATTGAGGAAACTTTTGAAAAACTTGCTACTTCATCTAATGGTTTATCAGATCAGGAAGTAGAAAAACGCATAAAAATTCACGGCTATAATGAAATTAAAGAAAAAGAAAAAGAACCTGCTTGGAAACTTCTTTTATCACAATTTAATAATCTTTTAATCTATATATTAATTGCATCAGCTGTAATTTCTCTATTTCTTGGAAAAACAATAGAACCAATTGCAATCATAGTAATTGTTGTCCTTGCAGGAATTACAGGCTTCATTCAAGAATATCAAGCAAATAAAGCAATAGAATCGCTTCGCAAAATGGCTTCACCTCACGCAAAAGTTCGCCGTAGTGGTAAAATTTACGAGATTCTCGCTAAAGAGCTTGTCCCTGGCGATATAATCTTGCTTGCTGCTGGTGATAAGGTTCCAGCAGATGCACGCATTTTGAGTGCTCATCTGTTGCGTGTTGATGAAGCCGCCCTAACAGGCGAGTCTGTTCCAGTGAGTAAACATTCCAATGCTATTTCTGGAGATAATATTCCACTTGGTGATAGAAAAAATATGCTTTATATGGGCACAGCCGTCGTTCAAGGTCGTGCCGAAGCAGTTATTACTTCTACTGGTATGCAAACCGAATTCGGTAAAATTGCCTCTCTACTCGATGCGACAGAATCCGAAAAAACACCACTTCAACGAAATTTAGATAAGCTTGGCAAACAGCTCGGCATTTTTTCTATTATTTTGGCTGTTGTCGTTAGCGCTTTTGATTTATTACGTGGCACTCCGCTTGCAGAAGTTTTCGTATGGGGGGTAGCCCTTGCTGTTGCTATTATTCCAGAGGCTTTGCCCGCTGTTGTTACTATCACACTTGCTCTTGGTGTCAAACGTATGGCTCGGCGTAAAGCTTTAATACGCAAACTACCCGCTGTGGAAACTCTTGGTGCAACAAATATAATCTGCTCTGATAAGACTGGAACGCTCACACAAGATGAAATGACAATAAAAAAAATTTATGTACTCGACAAATTAATCGATGTTTCGGGTGTTGGTTATAATCCCGATGGCAAATTCTCCGAAAATGGAAAAGATATAAATCCAATTGAAGATGCTCAATTGAAAGAAACCATTTTAGCTGGTGTGCTTTGCAACGATGCTCAACTTGTATTTAAAGATGAAGAATGGCAAATTATTGGCGATCCAACCGAAGGTTCAATAATTGTTGTTGCCAAAAAAGCCAATTTCAATGTTGATGATTATATTAAACAGCATCCGCGTTTGGGAGAAATCCCATTTTCTTCGGAAACCAAAAAAATGACTACAATTAACGATTTTGAGGGCAATAAAGTAGCTATTTCAAAAGGTGCTCCAGAGGTTATTTTATCACAATGCGAGTTCTATTTTGATGGTGAAAATTGTGAACATTTAACTGATGATGAAAGAAATAAAATTCTCGCAGTTTACAAACAAATGGCTGAAAATGCTCTTCGCGCTATTGCTGTTGCTAAAAAAGAATTAGTTTCGGATGATGATAATCCCGAAGAAAAACAGATCTTTTTAGGAATCTTCGGTATGATTGATCCACCACGTGAAGAAGTAAAAGCCGCAATCAAAACTTGCGAAACAGCTGGTATTAAACCTATTATGATCACAGGCGACCACAAAGTTACAGCTGTTGCTATTGCAAAAGAGCTCGGCATTATGAAAAACGGTATTGCTCTTGCTGGTTCCGAACTCGAAGCTTTAAAAGATGAGGAGT
>DAIPLL010000157.1:0-3088 GCA_036769265.1 Kapaibacterium sp. (SeqCode) | reverse complement strand
TTTATCATCAGGGATAGGAACTTGATTGAGCAATTCTTTATTTTTTTCTTGTTCAAGATCGCTTTTTTCTTTTACTTCAATTTTGTTTTCGATTTCACCTTTTTTTGCAATATCTGATTTATGCTCTTCTGATTTTGTTGGTTCTTTACCAAAAAATTTATTTTTTGCAAGATAAATCAAGTCTTGTGATTTTTTATAACCGAACCTATCCCAAAGATAATATGTGCCTAATCCAAATGCAACAAATAAAATAAATATTGCAAGATATTTGAAGAAATTAAATGGAATAAATTTTCTTATTTTTTTATTTTCTTTATCATTTTTTTGTTTTAATTCCTGAATTTTTTCCTCTTTTATAGTTTTCTTTTCCTTAAATTTTTTATCTTTTTTTGTCTTTTTATTAGAAACTTCTTCTATAACATTTCCTACTTGGAATTCTTGGTCTATTTTGTCGATATTTTTTTCAACTAATTCTTCTGTGATGATTTGTTTTTCAGCAAGTTTAATATCGTTTAATACAATAAATACTTCTGGTGCACCTTCATCGTCTATTGGTTTCTCTTTATCAACGATATGCTCAACTTTTTGGGATTTCTCAGCTTTCTTGGCGTTACTTATTTCGAGTTCTTTTTGTAAATCTTTTAATAAGTCTTCATCTAGGATTAAAGGTGATTGTATTTCATCACTTGCAGGAGCTACCAGCTCAATATCTTTTTCTTGTGTCTGAAATGCTTCTTCTGCTACTTCAACCTCATCAGCAAAAAGGTATTCGCTCTTTCCCTCATTTAGATTTGCATTATCTTCAACTTCTATTTGCTCAACATCTGTTATGTTGACAATTCCAGCATCTTGGGTTGCTGGCTCAACCATAGGTTGCTCTTGCTCAAAAACATCCCAAACAGAACCTGCCTTGGGAGGTTCCAAAATATCGTGAACTTCCTCAGCATAATTTATATCTGATATAGCTTCTAATTTCGGAGAGGCTTTTTCTTCTTCGAAGTTGGGAATAGGAGCATTGTAGCTTCCTTGTGTTTCTAAAAGAAATGTATCATCATCAGGTTCGCCAGGGTTGAACCCAAAATTTTCTTCTGGTTTTAATATGTCAGAGAAAATTGTTTGCATTTAGTATTGCCAAATTATTCCCAATTTACCAAAAAGACCACGTTCTTTGTAACCATTCCAAATATAAATATTTGAACTTAATAAATTATTAAAATTAATAAAAAATACAAAATTATTATTAATTAAATAATCGGTACTAAATGAAAAATCTAAATAGCTGTCTAACTTTTTATCGTTTTCAGTTGAGATATCGTTCTCACTTACATATGTTAATGAAACATCAAAACCAAGTTTTTCAAACAATTTTTTGCGGTAACTTATGTTAGTTTTTAAGAATGGGTAGTATGGAATTGGACCTTCTGCATTGTTCAATTTGCTAAGAGTGAAAATTAAATTCATCGATAGTTTATCATTTTTCGTTAAATAAAATAAAATTTCTGGGAAAATTTCCAATATGGTTCCTTGGTCATAACTAATTTTAAATGTATTATTTGATATCCCTTCGAAATACCATAATCTATCGGCTATTCGCCATCGTAAGTTTGCAGTTGCAAAAAAGTTCTCTGAAGGATGAAACAAAAGCGATCCTTTAATCAATGCTATATTATATAAATAATCAATTTTTGATGAAAAATCCAAATATGGATTTTTCTGAAAAATATTAACAAATGATGTATTTTCTAAGCCACTTTCAAATGAGCTTTTTAAAGTCATTAATTCATCAATTCGGTATTCGATTTCCGCTTTAAGAAGCAAGCCACCACGAGTTTTCTCATCTGAATTAGTTGCAGTTTGGAAACCAGCTTCACCATTTATTGTAAGCTGTTCTGTGAAATATGAAAGCCCACCAGAGAGCTCGATGAAATTAAGAGAATTTGTTCTTAACGAATGAACATCTAAGAGAAATGATCCAAAAATTAAATAATCATTCCAAAAATTTTTAATATTAAGAAATCCTTTTACTTGATTGTCAAATGATTTATAAGAATTTTGATAATCAATAGATTTCCTATCGGCGGTCAGTTGAAGAGAGTTAATATCAAACCCAGTATTGAAAAGGAAACCTTCGAAACTTCCATCAGTTTCAACTTTAATGCCATAATTCAAAGCATTTCTATCATAAAAGCCATCTTTGTTCAAAGATGAAGGATTTGCATATAAGTTATAACTATTTGAATTAATATAAAGAGATGAGCGTGTTCTACTACCACCAAAAATCCAAAATTTATCTGGGGCAATATAATCTGAAAATAAATTTAGCGAGAGTTTTCTATATTCAGAACGTTTGTATTCACCAGAACTGCTTTCATAATTAAAATATCCATAAAGATCATAGCCTTCAATTTTACGGCGAGCGCCAATCATAAGTTCAGGAGTTAAAAACATACCCAAACTTGCTTTTGCACTTAGAAATGGAAATTGCTTTGAAATTGTTCTTGTTGGAAGTGGATCTGGTGCTAAAAGCAAAGATGAATGTTTTTCGTATGAATTGATTGAATCAAGCTCTTCTTTTGTTAATTGATTTATTTTTTGAGGAAATTGTTTTATACCAGAACGTACATTAATTTGCTCGACACCTTCTATTATAAAGTTGGGCAACTCCAACGGTTTAGGTGTTTCTTGTGAGGGATTTTGTGCAAAAGCACTTGAATAAATTAATAAAGTGATAATAATTAATAATTTTTTCATATTCATTTTAACATTTATTTAATACTATTTTAATCTTCTTAAACGAGATTTTGCAGTTTTTCCAAAATCATCATCTGGTCGTAAACTTTCAATTATCTTATACATCTCTTTTGCAAACTCAGGTTTATTTAATTTTTCATAGCATTCGCCCATACTCAGTAAAGATAGGGAAAACCAGTCTTCATATCCTGCAAAATTTTCTTTAACAATTGAAAATTCTTGAATTGCTCTATCACAGTCATCCATACGCATACGAATTTCGCCAAGCCTGTATTGTGCTTCTGATGCAAGAGTTGGATTACCTTCTTCCTTAGCTAAAATTGAAAAATGAACAAGA
>DAIPLL010000156.1:0-3116 GCA_036769265.1 Kapaibacterium sp. (SeqCode) | reverse complement strand
GAAAAGTCCGCAAACGATGGACCGAGCGCGAAATCGATATTGATTTGCTAATTTATGGCGAGCAGGTGAAGAGTTCGGAAATGTTAGAAGTGCCACATCCGAGGATGCAGGAGCGTAAGTTTGTGCTTGTTCCAGCAGCAGAAATTGCGGCAGAGTATGTTCACCCAATTTTTAAACTAACAATAACTGAATTATTGGCAGAGTGCCAAGATAATTCGGTTGTAAAAGTTTTCTCTAATTGATATGAAATACTCCAAAGAGACAATCGAGGAAATAAGGCTAAAAGCAGACATAGTCGATTTAATTGGCGAATATATTCGAGTAAAGAGAGTTGGGAAACGCTATGTCGCATTTTGCCCATTCCACGATGATAAGAAAACACCTTCTTTTTCAATATCACCAGAATTGGGATTATATCACTGTTTCGGTTGCAAGAAATCGGGAAATATTTTTACTTTTGTTGCTGATTACTTAGGGATGACTTACCAAGAATCAATTGAGTTTTTAGCAAAAAAATACAATATTCAACTTAAAACCCAATCCGATGATAAAAAATATAACGAAATTGAGACACTTTTCAACGTTCTTCAAGCAGCAGCAAATATTTATCACGCAAATTTGTTCAAAAAGGAAAGCCAAAAAGCCTTAGAATATCTCTACAAAAGAAATTTTACTAAAGCCACGATCGAAGACTTCTTTCTTGGCTATTCGATAAATTACGATAATATCATCAACGAGCTAAAAAAGTTAGGTTATTCTGACGCACTTATCGAAAAAGCAGGCATCGCTGGCAAACGTAGTGATGGGACGCTTTATGATAGATTCGCTGGGCGTGTTATTTTTACAATACGTGATTTTTTAGGACGAGTTGTTGGCTTTGGCGGACGTGATATTTCTGGCAAGGATAACGTTGCAAAATATATTAACTCGCCTCAGACTACGGTTTACGATAAAAGCAAAATTCTATATGGTATTTACGAAGCTCGAAATGAGATTCGCAACTTAGATAGCGCAATCATTGTAGAAGGCTATGTTGATTTGATTTCGCTACATCAAGCAGGAATTAGAAATGTGGTGGCATCGTCCGGTACAGCACTAACACCGCAACAGCTTGATTTATTGGGCAGGTATAGCAAGAACCTATATGTTGTATTCGATGCCGATGAAGCTGGATTTAAAGCAACACAAAGAGCAATTGAACTCGGTTTGTCAAAAGGCTTTGACCTAAAAATTGTCTCACTGCCCGAAGGAGAAGACCCCGATAGCCTTGTTACAAATCACGGACGTAGTTCTTTCGAGACAAGGTTACGTAAGAGCAAAACTTTTCTTAGGTACCTTGTGGAGAAATTTTGTGAAAAAGGCGAGCAGTCGGCTCTTGCAAAATCAAATTTCGCAAAAGAACTAATCGCTTTAATTAGCATAATTAATGATGTTTTCCAGCACGACTTTTTGATTTCGGAACTTGCAAGCCTGTTGGATTTGACCGAAAATCAAGTGCGACTGCTTTATGATGAAAGAAATAGAAATTATAGACAAAATTTCGAAAACACTCACAATGCAGAGATTTCTCAATTCCATCAAAGTAATGATATGGTTTTAGAAGAACACACACAAATAGATTTGAATGAAATTTTGCCCGAAGAGAAAATCATATTGAAAATGGCAATGAAATTGCCCAAATATTTTAAAATTATAGACGAAATGCAAGTAACTGAATCTACATTTATCACACAATCAGCGCAAACAATATTTGCTATCATACACGACTTTGCTGATGAACTTAATATATTGCAGAAAATTTTGGAAGACGAAACACATAGCGATAGTATAAAAAATTGTCTTATTGAATTGATGATTGAGGATCCAGCTCCAAGCGAACGTTGGAAGGAGTTCGACGATACAATTGAGAATATTGATGTTCGGAAGGTAATCACCGATGCCCTGCTTAATTTGGAATTAAAAAAAATTGATCGAGAAATTGATGAAATAAAATCGAGAATTTCATCAGCTGATGAAGAAATTCTCGATAGACTATTGCAAAGGCAAAATGAACTTACTCAAAAACGAAATTTAATATATCAAAAGTTACTTCATAATTAAACTTTACTGAATTTTCTCCAAATAAATTTAAATACCTCAGAAATAAGCAATACAGAAAAACCAAGCAATACAGCATTAAGCCAATCTTGCAAAGTTAGCGGGATGGTTGAAAAAACTTTATTCATCGGTTGCCAGCTAACTGTAAGCACACTCAAAATTATTGTAACTAATACACCTAAGAGCAATGTATTATTTCGAGCAAAGCCGTAAGTAAAGAATGAACTTGAAAGCGAACGAGTGGAAAAGACGTTGAAAATACGAGCCATTATTAAAGTTACATAGAACATAGTCATTGCATAAGCTTCGGGATTTACAGTTTGGGCTGACGGATTCAATCCAATGTATTTAGTAATATTTTGGAACAAAGCCAAATTTGAATAAGCATAAAAATATGTAACATAAACACCAAAGCAGATGAAACCAATCCAAAGCCCAAGCGTCAAGATGTATGCTATGGATTTCTTGTTCAAAATACCTTCATTATGCGGTCTTGGTTTTTGCATCATAATGTTTTTCTCAGGTGGTTCGACTCCTAAGGTAATAGCAAGGATGCCGTCCATAACGAAATTGATAAACAAAATATGAACAGCAGTTAGTGGAGTGGTAAATCCAAAAATTAGCGCAACTATAAGACCAAAGACTGTTCCCATATTTCCACTGAGCAAATACACAAGATATTTGCGAATATTCTCGAAAATACTGCGTCCTTCTTCAACTGCTGCCACAATTGAAGCGAAATTGTCGTCGGTAAGTATCATATCGGATGCCTCTTTACTGACCTCCGTGCCTGTAATTCCCATAGCAACCCCAATATCTGCACGTTTAAGCGAAGGTGCGTCATTAACTCCGTCGCCCGTCATTGCCACAATATTTCCTTTTTTGATGAGAGCATCAACTATTTTCTGCTTGTGAGCAGGCGAAATACGAGCAAAAACTTCCACATTATCGACAATTTTTTCGAACTCCTCATCTTTTAAAGCTTCGAGTTCGGAACCAGCAAGAGCAATACCGTTTTT
>DAIPLL010000155.1:0-3131 GCA_036769265.1 Kapaibacterium sp. (SeqCode) | reverse complement strand
TATTTATCGCCATAAAATTTAATAGTTTTTATAATTTTGCGATTATAACCTAAATAAATAAACACCAGATGGTAAATCAGTTAATTCAAAAGTCAGAACTTGCAAACCATTTTGAAGAGTAACTGACTTTCTTGATAATTCTTGTCCATACACCGAATAAAGCGTAAAATACGAGGTCTGCTCTCTACTGTGTTCTAAAACAATGTCGAGCAAAATTACCTTTGTTTTGAGTTTTCATACTTTTTACATAAGGTATCGTTTGCAGCAATGTAAAAGTGCGTGGTTGACATAAATCTGAAAGTGTAAAACTGCCATTTTTTCGGAGAACATTAACCTGTTTGCTTGTATTTATGTTAATTTGCTCAAAATTTATAGGTGTTGAAGTTGGTTTCGATAGCAAAGCAAGGGCAGTTATGGCAAATTTGTTGCCCGAAGTCTGAAAAAAGTCTTGAGCATCAACGATACTGAAATTTAAAGTGCTGTTTTTGAAAGTATAATGTAAAGTTTGCGATTTGTCAAGATATTCCACTTTCAATGGTTCGAGCAAAAAGCGATCGAAACTTATGCTAAGGTCGATACTTTCGGGCTTAAGCTTTTTCAAAGCGGTATCCAATCTGACGTAAATCTGGACAGTATCACCAGGTTTTGCTATGTATTCATCTATAATGAAATAAGGATAATACCTCTCAGGTGGTACATTAGCTTGCAATTCAACATAGACTGTATCGATGCAATTAGTTAATTTCTCTATTAGTAATTTCGGTTTAATACGACCAACATTACGTGCAACAAAAGTTATTTGTAAGCTATCACGTTTAAATTGTTCGAGAGTTTTATTTTTTGGAGTAAACGAAAATTGAACATCTGGAGGCTCAATTCCGATAATTCTATATGTAATTCGCTCCTCAGAATTGTTATATATCTCAACTTCTTTTACAATACTATCGCCTACCCAGACTTCACCAAAATCGATAATGTTTGGTGTAATCACTAACTTAGGCGTTTTTTTACTGCTAACAAATGTGAACTCGAGCAGGTCTTTGCAAGTTTGGCTTTCCACTTGCAAACTCGATGTGTAATAGCCATCATTTTGCATTTGTGTAATATCAAGTTCAATTGGAATTTCAACTAACCCGCCTGACTCTATGAAAATCTTATTCTCTGAAAGAACTCTGATTATGGGATTTGTTGGATTTTTTATCGAAAGTGTGTCCGCAAGTAGTCCATTGTTAGCAATCCTCAAAGTGTCCTGTATGTTGTTTTGGCATGCTTCCAATTTGCCGAAATCTATAAAATTACGTTCCGCTTTTAAAATTATCTTACGATATTCACCAGAAATTGGTACTTCGATGAGTTGTGGAATTTTACCTTGAGTTGAGATAATAACTTTATTAGTATAAATGCCTTCAGTGCTTGGCAGAAAGCGTATTTTAATATCGAAAATCTGACCCGGAGCTAAAATTATTGGCAGGGCAGGCAAAAATATAAATGAAAATGGCGTCCCATTTTGTTCGAGTATAATAGATGAAATAGTATCAGCAAGTGCAGATTCGTTTTTCAAGCTTAGCACTTGTATTACTTCTTCTGGGTTGCATTTAACAACTCCAAAATTAATGGTATCTTGATCATACGAAATCAGATGCATGAAACTTGTGAATTCGATTGGTAAGCACTTAACTTGCGGGCACTCATCACTATATTCTATGCAAAGATTCAAGTTGTGAGTGCCTTCTTCTGATGAACTAATGGAAAAGCCGAAACTTACATTTTTATCAGGTTGGATAATTTTTGGTAGGTGTTCATCGAAATTTATTGTTATTGGTAAATCGCTCGGTTCAATTGTTATTGATTTAATTTTCTGGTTAATGTTAGAGAGCGAGCGTATGCTTAAAGTAGAGTAAGCTTTTTCACCAACTTTTGCACTTAATTTAAACGATTTTGGGGAAATATCATATTCGCTTGAAATGGCAAATCCACTTATAATAAGTATTAAATTTTTATTGCAAGGATCATATGGAATAACGATTGTATCACGCAAATAACCACTTTTTAAAGTTTTTACATTAATCAAAAGGTTGTCGTTACTAATCGAAGTAATTTGTATTGCTGGCGAACTAAGCTCTAAATTATGACCAATATACTTTATTTCGGTCAAAAAAGCAGATAAATTCCCGACGTTTTTTATTTGAATTTCCTTTGTAATTGTCTTGTTCAAGCAAACTGTATCCAAATTAATATCAATGATTTCTGGTTCAAGCAAAGGCGATTGAATATGAATCGTTAAATCAACTAAGTAAGGGTTTTTATTGCCACGAATTTTTGTGCCATCATTGTTGTATATTTCAATTCTGGCTGTGTTATGAAGAGCTGTTTGAGGTGTGAATTTAACGAGCAGGGTATCCTGGTTGCCAATGCCAATAATTGCTGGAAGTGATTGCCAACTTTTAAGTCCAAGAATTTGGAATTGCGGGGAAAGATTTGCAAATTTAATTTCGAAAATGGTTAAATCAGCATTACCGGTATTGCTAATTGGTATTTCGAGCATCTCTTCTACTGGGCAAGTTATTGTTTTTCGTACTTCCTGTGGAGCTAAAATTATTGGGGATAAAGCATAAGCTCGGATGGTAATTACTTTTGTGTTGTCGCAAGGCAGAGTTTTAATTTCGAACGAAGCGCTGATCCAACCTGTATCTTGTGGTACAATGACAAATCTGGTTTCCGTCGGCGTCTGATTTATTGACACAGGCAAAGGTGTGGCATTTTCTATAAATATGCTGCCTGAAATTCTGCGAATTTGTACAATTGCATCGCTTGTTGAACTTGTCCAGTAAAATGATACATAAGAAGAAATGCCGCATTGTACAGGATTTAGAATAACTTCGTATTTATCAGCTTCAAGAGTGGATTGCACCGATTGTGCAGTAAGCTGAATATTTAATGTTTTTCCATTTAGCAAAACTATTAAAGAAGCAATTTTTGAACCAACTGAATTAGATTTGTATCGAATTATAATTGGGAAACTATCACAAGGTGCAAGAAGCTGTTCAGTTGCATTTGGATGAATAATCTCATAATCACTTGCATTTGGTCCCAAAAGATAAATTTGGGCCACATTTTCATAAAACGATAAA
>DAIPLL010000028.1:0-13670 GCA_036769265.1 Kapaibacterium sp. (SeqCode) | reverse complement strand
AGTGATGGCAATTGTTGCAGCAATGAAAGCAGTTATTGCACCTATATAAGCAACAAAAAGCAGAGCATCTGCTGTAAGCATTGGGAAAATTCTTGCAGTAAGGTAAACACCAGCGGCAACCATAGTTGCAGCATGGATTAATGCTGAAACTGGTGTGGGACCCTCCATTGCATCAGGGAGCCACACGTGCAGTGGGAATTGAGCTGATTTACCAATGGCGCCCATAAACAGCAATATACCAGCAAGAGTGAGCATCGAACCGCTATCAAAAGGAATATGTCCATCACCAATATGAGCAAAAATATCATCGAACATAAAAGTGCCATAGGTAAAGAAAAGTATCATTATGCCAGCAAAAAATCCAAAATCGCCAATGCGATTTGTTATAAAAGCTTTTTTGCTTGCATTAGCGGCGCTATCTTTCTCGTACCAAAAGCCAATTAACAAATAGGAACTAATACCAACCAATTCCCAGAAAATATACATATTCAAGAAGTTGTTCGCAAGGACGATGCCAAGCATAGAAAAAGTGAACAACCCAAGATATGCGTAAAAACGAGGGAACCGCACGTCATCTCGCATATACTCAAGCGAAAACAGATGCACCAAAAAGCTTATCAAATTGACTACAATTAGCATTATAGCAGCTAAATTATCAAGTCCGAGTCCGATTGTTATTTTATGCGAGATCATATCAAGCCAATCGAACTTCCATTGCAACATTCCACTTTCGCTATAATAGACTAATTTTTGAAAAGCTACAAGAATTGAAAGAAGTAAATTAACACCAAGTATAGATGTTCCAATATATCCTGCTGTGCGACCTAATTTTTTCTGAAAAAATATTATGCTAGCAAATCCCAAAATAGGTAGAAGCAGGATGATAGCTGATATTTGTAGCAAAGTATCGTGTGTCATAATTTTATACTATTATTTAACTTCAAAATAAAGAACTACTCTTTAAGATTATTTATTTCATCAACATCAATGTGATGATAATTCTGATAAATATTCAAAATAATTGCAAGTGCAACTGCAACTTCTGCTGCAGCTAAAACAATAACGAACAATGTTGCAATATGCCCCTCGATGTTTAAGCCTTTAAATTTGGAAAACGCAATAAAGTTCAGATTTGCAGAGTTAAGTATGAGCTCTAAACCCATAAGTACAAGGATTGAGTTTTTTCGGGAGACTACACCAAACACACCGAGCGTGAATAGCAATGCGCTTACAACTAAGTAATGAGTTAAACCTATTTCCATAGCAACAGCCTCCCTACTTTCTTCTTGCAATCTTTGCTGCACCGATAAAAGCAATCAAAAGCAATACAGCGGCAACAAAGAATGGCAATAAATATTCTGTAAACAGTCCAAAACCAATATAATGTGTTGTAGTGGAAACTTCAATTTGGAATTGTGAAGTTACCCAATCAACATTGAGATATGTAATAAGCAAAATTATAGCAACGATGACGGATGTAATTGCACCAATGGTCAGTTGAATTTTGCCAATGGTGCCAGTTTTGATGTCCACGCCTGTTATTTTTGATGTAAGCATCACACCAAAAACAATAAGCACAAGGATACCACCGACATAGACCATAATCTGAGTAATAGCAACGAAATCAGCACTTAGCAGCACATACAACCCCGCCATACCAAAGAATGTAAACAGCAATGAAAACGCCGAATACATCATTTTTTTGGAAAAGACGACCCCCATTGCCGATACGATAACTATTACAGCGAACATATAGAAAACAAATTCAAATAGCATATCAATCTATCTTAATTGTTATTAATTACTTTGTTCATTATTTTTATCAACTTGCGCTTTTGCCGCAGCTTCGGCTTTTTTCTTTTGGGCTTGATATTCTGCCCACATACGCTTCTTTTGTTCAGCTTCTTCGGGAGTTAGTCTCTCGAAATGATAAATTAGCTTTTCGCGTTCAAATTCTGAATATTCAAACTCAGGCGTCATACGATTGGCTTGAGTTGGACAAGCTTCAACACATAAACCGCAGAAACAGCACTTTGCAAAATCTATTGTATATTTAGTAACCCAAGTTTTTATTGGTGTACCATCGTAAAACAGCGGCACATTATCGCCTGGAGTTACACGTACCATCTCCACCTCGATGCAATCCACTGGGCAAGCTCTAACACAAGAGCCGCAGCCATTGCATCGATCCATATCAACGTAAATTCTGTTTCTCACGTTTGGTGGGATAAGCCCATCTCTTATCGGATGGACAAGGTCGGGATATTGCATAGTAACTTTTTTGGCAAAAAGGTGTTGCCCGGTGATTTTCATCCCGACGAAAATTGTATATAAAGCGTGAAATATATTTTTGAAGTATTCCATTTTTACCTCATTTAAGTAAAGACTATCTATTTAATCATTGCCCATAGTGCTACTGCAAAGAAAGCAGCAAAGGATATTGGCAACATCACTTTCCAGGTTACATACATAAGCTGGTCAACACGCAGACGTGGCAAAGTCCAACGCAACCATATTTGCAAGAAAACGAAGAACATAGCTTTGCTAACAAACCAAAATACTTGCCAGATAGGACCGTTTAAAAACTCACCAAATGGTGATTGCCAACCACCAAGGAACAGCACAGTAATAATTGCAGATACGATAAACATATTTGAGTATTCAGCAAAGAAGAACATTGCAAACTTCATACCACTGTATTCTGTGTGGTAGCCAGCTACAATTTCGGACTCGCCTTCGGGAATATCGAAAGGTACACGGTTAGTTTCTGCAAGCGAGCCAATAAAGTAAATTAAAAATAAAGTTGCTGTAAATGGTATAACCCAAATTTTACTAATTCCACCAGGACCGCCGAAAATATTCCAGTTCCAGAAACCGCCTGCTTGCTGATAGATTATCTCTTGCATATCGAGCGAACCAGCAAGCGTTGCAATTGCAAGAATTGCAACAGCAATTGGTATTTCATAGCTAATCATCTGAGCAGCGGCACGCATACCGCCGAGTAGAGAATATTTGTTGTTCGACGCCCAACCACCCATAACGATAGCGATAACACCAAAAGCGCTTATCGCAAATACATAGAATAGCCCGATGTTTATGTTTACCGGAACAAATTTGGAACTAAATGGTATAACAGCATAGGCTGCATAAGCACCGGCAAACATCACAAATGGAGCTAAATTAAACAATGGCTTGTTTGCTGCGGTTGGTGTAATATCTTCTTTTTGCAAAAGCTTAACAACTTCGGCTATTGGTTGCAGTACACCTTTCCAACCTGTTCTCATAGGTCCAAGGCGTTCCTGTATCCAAGCGGAAATTTTCAACTCGCCTAAGATTGCAATCAAAGCATAAGGCAGCAAAAACGCCATCGGAATAAGTGTTAGAAGGATGTAAGCAACTATATTTTTCCCAAGCAAATCGTAAACAAAATTTACCGATTCCATTACTCTTTTATATTTAGTTGATAATAATCATTTTAACGATCTATTTCTCCAAGAACTATATCAAGCGAACCGAGAATCATTATCAAATCCGCAATCATATAGCCTTTTGAAATTTCAGGTAAAACACTCAAATTTACGAAGCTTGTTGCACGGGCGCGTACACGGCTCGGAGTTGGGCTACCGTCACTTATTATATAGAAACCGAGCTCGCCTTTTGGATTTTCAGCTTTAGCATAGAACTCGCCAACAGGTGGCTTAATTCTCTTTGGCACCGCCTGACGAACATCGCAAGGCTCTTTTGGCATCTGTGCAACAGCCTGTTCAATGATTTTGCAGCTTTCGTAAATTTCACGAACACGTACTATATTCCGATCCCAGCAATCTCCGACAGTACCTACTTCACCTTTACCAACAACGACATCAAAGTCAAATCTATCGTAAATTGAATATGGTTCAACTTTACGCAGATCGTAAGGCACACCCGAACCTCGAAGAACTGGACCAGAGCAACCATAATTAATTGCCACATCAGCTGGGAGTATGCCAATATTTGCAGTTCTTTCTATGAAAATCTTATTATACATAAGCAATTCAAGAGCTTCATCATTAGTTTTACGCACTTGCTTTACAATTTCGAGGCAATCTTCTGCAAAAGTCGGATACACGTCATTCATCAGCCCGCCAATCCAGAAGTAATTGTAAAGAAGACGTCCGCCACTAAGCTTTTCGAAAAGTGTTATTATCATTTCACGATCGCGGAAATAGTAAAGAAAAGGGGTAAAAGCACCTGAATCTAAACCGAACGTTGCAATAGCAATTTGGTGATTTGCAATACGGTTAAGCTCTGCACAGATGACACGAATATATTCAACTTTTTCTGGCACTTTTATCCCAAGCATCTTTTCCATGCCCATCACGTAGGGCAATTCATTATTCATCGACGAGATATAGTCCATTCGGTCGATGTATGGAATAACTTGCGGGTATGTAACATTTTCTGCATGCTTTTCGAAACAGCGATGCAGATAGCCTATATGTGGAACTACATCAGTAACAACTTCACCTTCGAGTTCAACTTCCAAGCGAAGCACACCGTGTGTCGAGGGGTGCTGCGGTCCTACATTTAGACGCATACGCTCGGAGTAAACTTTACCAAAGTCAATTTCAAATGTTTTTGTCTCGCTCACAGTCGGACCTTCAATAAATTACAAAAATCTATTATAATGGAACTTTGATGCCTTTATAATATTCAGGCATTTTATAATCTTTGCGAAGTGGGTAACCTTCCCAATCATAAGGGGATAGAATACGGCGTAAATCTGAATGACCATCAAAGACGATACCGAACATATCGTAGGCTTCGCGTTCGTGCCAGTTTGCTGATCGCCAAACACGCTCAACAGTCGGGACGTGTGGATTTTCTCTTTCGAGATATACCTTTAATACAATTCTATACCTATGTTTCAACGAGAATAGATGATAAACAACGATAAATTTGTCTTTTTCATCCACACCAGACAAATTAACTAAGTAATCAAAAAGTGTCTTTTCATCATCTCTTAGCACAAGGCATGTTTCGACAATTGCCTCTGGTGTAACTATAATAAACGGATCGTGGTGTTCTTTTTCAACAAGTTCAAGGACACCATCGCCAATTTCTTTTTTTAGTAGGTCGAATATTTCTTTTGGATTCATTTTTTATTTCAATGATTGTTGACAAATTTATTTTACTTCAGTCCAGCCAGTTGGCAAATGAATATTATTGTTTTCATTATGCTGTGATGCGAGTTTTGCATCTTCTTCGGCAAGACGGGCACGTTTTTCGAAAATCTTTTGCTTTATAATTTTATCCTGCAATTTCATCATTCCTTCGAAAAAGGCTTCTGGGCGAGGAGGGCAGCCTGGCACATAAACATCCACTGGAATAATTCTATCGACGCCTTTCAGCACGTGATAGCCTTGTTTCCAATAAGGACCGCCGCATATGGAGCAGGAACCCATTGCCATAACATACTTTGGCTCAGCCATCTGCTCGTAAAGCCTTTTTATACGTTCAGCCATTTTCAGAGTAACAGTTCCACTGATGATTATAAAATCAGCCTGTCGCGGTGATGTTCGTGGAATACAACCAAAACGCATAAAATCGTAGTGAGAAGCATTTAGCGCCATAAACTCAATAGCACAGCAAGCAAGCCCAAATTGCAGATACCAATCCGATCGAGCACGTCCCCAGTTGAGCAAATCCTCCATCGTACCGAGCACAATTCCCGGAGCTATATTATATGGATCGTCTAATCTATTGAGAAGTCCCATAAAATCACCTATTTTTGTTTTTTCAAATCTTCACGAGTAATTATCAAATCTTTCAATCTTGGAATATATGGCTTTGGCTTATCCCATTCAAGATAACCTTTAGCCCAATCATAAGCCAAACCCAAAATGAGAATTAGGACAAAAACAACCATCGCAATAAATGCATACCAACCGAGCGATTTAAAAACAACAGCCCAAGGGAATAAAAATACAAGTTCAACCTCGAAAATCAAAAATGCAAGAGCAATTATATAGAAGCGAACATTAAATTGTACCCACGGACTACCAATAGGTTCCTCGCCCGATTCGTAAGTGGAATATTTTTCTGGATTTGGTTTATGTGGTCGGATTAAAGCGGCTGCAAATATGCTTACACCAACAAAAAGAACACCTACTATAAAGAATAATAAAACAATCCCAAATTCAGTTACCATATACTACCTGTCTTTTTTGTAGATTTAGCAAGTGCAATTTAATTAATTGATTAAAAATAAAAAAACAATTTGAAAAATAAATTTATATCTTAATCGTTTAGTGCAGCCTAACTTCGTTGAAAACAATAAATTTTTATTAGAATTTTTAATGTTTGCAATATTATTTTTTTTTAATTCATTAGGAAAATCATAAAAAACGGAATTTTGTATATTTTATAAACATATATTTATCATTAATTAATTTTAATGTAAAATTTATCAAAAATAAACTTTTTTTTTCAACGTCAATAAATATTGTGTTTTTTTATGATAACAATTAACAAAATTTAATTTAATATTTATGAGAATAACTAAGCAATACACAAACAGAGAGAGTCAATCACTCGATAAGTATTTGCAAGAAATTGGGAAAGTCGAATTACTTACACCAGAACAAGAAATAGAACTTGCAAGAATAATTAAAAAAGGTGGTCACGAAGCAAACATAGCACTCGAGCGACTTGTTAAAGCAAATTTGCGTTTCGTCGTATCTGTTGCGAAACAGTATCAAAATCAAGGTCTTTCTCTCGGAGATCTAATAAACGAGGGTAACTTAGGGCTAATCAAAGCTGCCAAACGTTTTGATGAAACACGCGGTTTCAAATTTATTTCATACGCTGTTTGGTGGATACGTCAGTCTATATTGCAAGCATTGGCTGAACAATCACGTATAGTACGCCTGCCGCTCAATCGTGTTGGAGCACTGAATAAAATTGGCAAAAAGTTCAGCGAACTCGAGCAAGAATTCGAGAGAGAACCCACGGCGGCAGAACTTGCGGAGCAATTAAATATGTCAGTGTCGGAAATTGCCGAAACGATAAAGATTTCGGGTCGTCATTTATCTGTTGACGCACCATTTGTTCAAGGCGAAGACAACCGTCTGCTTGATGTATTGCCAAATGAAATGCAACCACCACCAGACCACGAGCTTATGCGTGAGTCGCTTCGGCTTGAAGTGCAGCAGGTGCTGGCAACGCTTTCACCACGAGAGGCTGAAGTGATAAAATTATACTTCGGGCTCGATGGTAACCAGTTAACACTCGAAGAAATTGGCGAGAAATTTAATCTCACACGAGAGCGAGTGCGGCAGATTAAAGAAAAAGCAATAAGACGTTTGCGTCATGCATCGCGTTCAAAATCATTACGATCGTATTTAGGATAATTTGATATTCAGAAAAATTTTCATTTTTCCGATGCGACCTAATGGTCGCATTTTTTAATTTATATTTGTAATTAATAAATAGAATAATAAATTAATTATTGTCTTAATTTATAAAATTTTGCTCTGATATTATTAAATTTGTACCTAAATGAATAAATTATATGTAATCAATATAAAATATTCAATCATGAAAAAATAACTATATTTCTTTTTATAATGTTTGCAATTACATTAAAATCACAAACAGTACGATATTTTGAATTTACAACAAACTGTGGTCATGGAAATTGGCAAGACACATCCTTTATTGCGGCAACATCAGATCAGGTTGTAATTGATACAGTTCTTGCCAATATTTCCAGACCATTAGATGAAAGAAAATTCATCAGTGGTAAAATAACTTATGGAAACGGTGGACACAATCATAACGCAAACCATTGGTTTTTGTGGCATTTTATTCCAAATCAATGGGATTTAGTTGAGTTATCCATAGAAATATGCGATGGTTGCCCTTACACAGATGTTGATGCAAATATAACTTATTGGATAGAAGTTATTGGACAATTTTGCCCTTGGAGTGGACGACCTGTGAGAGAAATTTCCGATCCATCATTAAAAATTGAATATCCAACATTAGAAAATAATATTCATATTTATCCAAACCCAACCAAAAATTTATTATTTTTAAAGTGGAATAGTAATAATGAAATCTTTATTACTCTTTTTAATTCAATCGGAGAAGAATTGTTTTCTGAAACACTATCAAGGCAAAGAAATGCGATTGATTTGTCTAAATTAGAAAATGGACTTTACATACTAAAAATTACAGATGGGAGTAAAATAAAAATAGAAAAAATTATAGTTGATAACAACTTAATTTTTAAACTGATTAAATAAAATCACAATAAACAGTGCAAAACTTACAAGGTAAGAAAACAAGGAATATATTATTATAGTATTGAAATTTAAAATAAATAGTGCAGAAATATTGGAGTAAAAAAAATAACCAAACCAGTTTGGGCATTAAAAACGAAAAAGGCTGCCCATAATGATGTGCAGCCATTAGATAAGAGGGGCTTGGCGACGACCTACTTTCCCGCCGTAGCAGTATCATTGGCGCCACAGGGCTTAACTACTCTGTTCGGGATGGGAAGAGGTGTTTCCCCTGGGCTATGGTCACCAAGCGAAAGGAGCTATTGTGTAAGAGGAGAGAGTGAAGAGGAGTGGGTGTGTGTATAACAACACAAGGGCAGGTAAGCCGACGGACTATTAGTACTTCTTGGCTGAACGCATTACTGCGCTTGCACCTGAAGCCTATCGACCAGATCGTCTATCTGGGTCCTTAAGAGATACCTAATCTTGGGGTAGGTTTCGTGCTTGAGATGCTTTCAGCACTTATCCTTTTCGGACATGGCTACTCTGCTATGCCGTTGGCACGACAACAGATACACCGTCGGTCCGAGCGCTCCGGTCCTCTCGTACTAAGAGCGGGTCCCCTCAAGTATCTTGCGCCCACACTGGATAGGGACCGAACTGTCTCACGACGTTCTGAACCCAGCTCACGTACCGCTTTAATTGGCGAACAGCCAAACCCTTGGGACCTTCTCCAGCCCCAGGATGCGATGAGCCGACATCGAGGTGCCAAACCTTGCCGTCGATGTGAACTCTTGGGCAAGATCAGCCTGTTATCCCCAGCGTACCTTTTATCCTTTGAGCGACGGCCCTTCCACACAGAACCGCCGGATCACTAAGACCTGCTTTCGCAACTGCTCGACCTGTCGGTCTCACAGTAAAGCCACCTTATGCCTTTGCACTCTTCGCACGATTACCGACCGTGCTGAGGTGACCTTTGTAAGCCTCCGTTACTTTTTGGGAGGCGACCGCCCCAGTCAAACTACCCACCTACCACTGTCCCTGCGGATCCACTCCGCCAGGTTAGAATCCAACTACATCAAGGGTGGTATTTCACCGTTGACTCCACGAAGCCCGCAAGCTCCGTTTCATAGTCTCCCACCTATCCTACGCATGATGCAATCAGACCCAATAGTAAGCTGTAGTAAAGGTGCATGGGGTCTTTCCGTCCCAGTGCGGGTAACCGGCGTCTTCACCGGTACCACAAGTTCACCGAGCTCGCTGTTGAGACAGTGCCCAGATCGTTACACCATTCGTGCAGGTCGGAACTTACCCGACAAGGAATTTCGCTACCTTAGGACCGTTATAGTTACGGCCGCCGTTTACTGGGGCTTCAGTTCGGAGCTTCGCCTTGCGGCTGACCCCTCCCTTTAACCTTCCAGCACCGGGCAGGTGTCACTCCCTATACTTCCTCTTGACGAGTTAGCAGAGAGATGTGTTTTTGTTAAACAGTCGCCTGGGCCATTTCTCTGCGGCCACGTCTCCGTGGCACCCCTTCTCCCGAAGTTACGGGGTCAATTTGCCGAGTTCCTTAACAGCGACTCACTCGCGCGCCTGAGTATATTCAACCCGTCTACCTGTGTCGGTTTCCGGTACGGTCACCTAAACTATTCACACAGCTTTTCTCGGCAGTGTGCTTCAGTTATAGATGATAGCCATTAACATCTATAACCTATGCTCCTGCGTCCCTGTGTTTAAAGTTTTCGGTGGTTCAGGAATATTTTATTTGCCTGATTCCCATCGACTACACCTTTCGGTCTCGCCTTAGGGGCCGACTAACCCTGAGTTGACGAACAGAGCTCAAGGAAACCTTAGACTTTCGGCGCGGAAGATTCTCACTTCCGTTATCGTTACTTATACCAACATTTGCTCTTCTGTATGCTCCAGCACACCTCACGGTGCACCTTCATCGCCTTACAGAATGCTCCCCTACCGATACTTTCGTATCCTATGACTTCGGTGAAATGCTTAGTCCCGTTTATTGTCGGCGCTCAGTCGCTCGACCAGTGAGCTATTACGCACTCTTTAAATGAATGGCTGCTTCTAAGCCAACATCCTGGCTGTCTATGCAACTGAACATCCTTTATCTATTAGCATTTACTTGGGGACCTTAGTCGTTAGTCTGGGTTGTTCCCCTCTCGGCAATGAAGCTTATCCCCCACTGCCTCACTCCTGCGCAGCGTGTCTCAAGCATTTGTAGTTTATCAGGGGTCGGTACCATGGTTATGGCCCTAGCCCTATCAGAGCCCTACCTCCTGGACACTTCACGCAAGGCTGTACCTAAATACATTTCGGGGAGTACGAGCTATAACCGAGTTTGATTGGCCTTTCACCCCTATTCACAGCTCATCCGAGCGGTTTTCAACCCACACCGGTTCGGACCTCCACGTGGTGTTACCCACGCTTCATCCTGGCCATGAATAGATCACACGGTTTCGCGTCTGCCGCTACGTACTTGTTCGCCCTATTCAGACTCGCTTTCGCTACGGCTCCGTGTCTTCTTCGACACTTAGCCTCGCACGTAACGTGCAACTCGTTGGTTCATTAAGCAAAAGGCACGCGGTCACTCATCGTCTTGCGACGACTTGCTCCCACCGTTTGTAGGCACACGGTTTCAGGTTCTATTTCACTCCCTTCTGAAGGGTTCTTTTCACCTTTCCCTCACGGTACTGGTTCACTATCGGTCACCGAGGAGTATTTAGCCTTACCCGGTGGTCCGGGCTGTTTCCCACAGAATTCCTCTTGTTCCGTGGTACTCAGGATTCCTCTGATCCCTTTCGGTATTTCGCTTACAGGGCTTTCACCTTCTTTGGCCTGCCTTCCCAGACAGTTCTGCTATACCTACGGGTAATCGTTTCGAGGTCCTACTACCCCAAGCTGCTTGCAGCTTGGTTTGGGCTTCTCCCGTTTCGCTCGCCGCTACTCAGGGAATCACTTTCGTTTTCTTTTCCTCCGGGTACTGAGATGTTTCAATTCCCCGGGTTCGCCTCCCTTGCGGGATGACGGGGCATTACCCCCGCCGGGTTCCCCCATTCGGACACCTACGGATCATTGCATGCTTCCTGCTCCCCGTAGCGTTTCGCCGGTTGCCGCGTCCTTCTTCGCCTCTCGGTGCCAAGGCATCCACCGTATGCCCTTATTATCTTACCGCCTCTTGTGTTGTTATACTCACACTCACGCTTTGCCTCGTTGCGCTTCTCTCCTCTTATACTATAGCTCCCTATAGTATCATCCTTGTTTTCATAGAACTTTTCACCGTGGACCTTACCGGGGTCGAACCGGTAACCTCCGCCTTGCAAGGGCGGCGCTCTCCCAGTTGAGCTAAAGGCCCTCGTCTGTTACTCAACGTGGGCCTGAGTTGACTTGAACAACTGACCTCACGCTTATCAGGCGTGCGCTCTAACCAGCTGAGCTACAGGCCCCCAGTTTCTTGCTCTTCGCAAGCAGAAAGCACTCAAACAACAGTAAGCTCTTTTTCTCCTTAAAGGAGGTGATCCAGCCGCACCTTCCGGTACGGCTACCTTGTTACGACTTAGCCCCAGTCACTAAGTTCGCCTTCGACGCAATTTCTTGCGGCTTCGGGCGCCCCCAGCTTCCATGGCTTGACGGGCGGTGTGTACAAGGCCCGGGAACGTATTCACCGCAGCATGCTGATCTGCGATTACTAGCGATTCCAGCTTCATGCAGTCGAGTTGCAGACTGCAATCCGAACTGAGGCCGGCTTTAGGGATTCCCTCCACCTCGCGGTTTCGCCCTCTGTACCGACCATTGTATCACGTGTGTAGCCCCGGACATAAGGGCCATGATGACTTGACGTCATCCCCACCTTCCTCTCCACTTGCGTGGGCAGTCTCCTTAGAGTGCCCGGCTTTACCCGTTGGCAACTAAGGATAGGGGTTGCGCTCGTTGCGGGACTTAACCCAACACCTCACGGCACGAGCTGACGACAGCCATGCAGCACCTCTATAGCGGCCCCGAAAGGCTGACGGCTTTCACCGTCATTCCGCTACTCTTCAAGCCCGGGTAAGGTTCTTCGCGTTGCATCGAATTAAACCACATGATCCACCGCTTGTGCGGGCCCCCGTCAATTCCTTTGAGTTTCAACCTTGCGATCGTACTCCCCAGGTGGTATGCTTAACGGGTTTCCTCCGGCACTGATGCCTTGCGGCACCAACACCAAGCATACATCGTTTAGGGCGTGGACTACCAGGGTATCTAATCCTGTTTGATCCCCACGCTTTCGTGCCTCAGCGTCAATAGTGGGCCAGATGACCGCCTTCGCCACCGGTGTTCCTCCTGATATCTACGCATTTCACCGCTACACCAGGAATTCCATCATCCTCTCCCACATTCAAGACAAGCCGTTTCGAAGGCATTTCAACGGTTAAGCCGTTGCCTTTAACCTCCGACGCACTCGCCCGCCTACGCACCCTTTACACCCAGTAATTCCGGACAACGCTCGCACCCTACGTATTACCGCGGCTGCTGGCACGTAGTTAGCCGGTGCTTCCTCTGACGGTACTGTCCCAAGCCCCCGTAGGAACTCTTTCTTCCCGTCCGACAGCGGTTTACAGAGCAAAGCTCCTTCTTCCCGCACGCGGCGTCGCTGCGTCAGGCTTTCGCCCATTGCGCAATATTCCTCACTGCTGCCTCCCGTAGGAGTCTGGACCGTGTCTCAGTTCCAGTGTGGCTGACCATCCTCTCAGACCAGCTACCGATCGTCGCCTTGGTGAGCCTTTACCTCACCAACTAGCTAATCGGACGCAGGCTCATCCCTATCCAGTCTCGCGACCTTTGACCCTCTCGGGCCTCATCTGATATTAGCACCGATTTCTCGATGTTATGCCAGAGATAGGGGCAGATACCTACGCGTTACTCACCCGTGCGCCAGTGCTACCCGAAAGTAGCCCTTGACTTGCATGTGTTAGGCACGCCGCCAGCGTTCGTCCTGAGCCAGGATCAAACTCTCCATTGTGTATTCTTTTCTCATATCTTACGAAGAGTACAATCCTCGATCGAAACTTACTGCTGCTTTCTGTGCTTCCTGTTTTCAAAGAACTCTTTCTTCTTTCCCTTGACGTAAGCAAGGGATACAAAATTAATCACCTTCCCACTAAATTCCAAATACTTTTTTCACTTTTTTTATAATTTTTACTTTTTTTCACCAATTCTTGCTTTATATCCACCCAATATCTTCAATACCTTTACTATCTTCGCCTTTCTTACCCCACTCTATGTTCAATTAAAACTAATTTATTTTTTATTTTACCTTCAATAAATATAAATCTACTTTTGTTATTCTCTTTTTTCTCTGAAAACGACATTGTCATGTGTTTTAAAATTCTTAAAAATTTCTATGGATATACA
>DAIPLL010000154.1:0-3216 GCA_036769265.1 Kapaibacterium sp. (SeqCode) | reverse complement strand
TTACAGGTATAAGAATTTTAAGACAAACTATTTCGAACTTGATGGATGAAGCTGAGATAATTTATATGGAAGTTCTTTTTCCAGAAAAGCAACCTTTCGTGGATCGAATGCTCCATCTTTTATCTTATTTAATATGTCAATATTTTTCATAACAATAACAGAATCGACAAAATAAGCTCTTGGTGTAAAACTTGGATTGTAATAAACAAATGCACCAGTTTGCTGCGATTGAAAAATAGGAGTGAACATCCCAAGTTGTTGAGGTGTAACAATATATTTAACATTTAACAAATTCCAAAGGAATGGATTTGTAACTTGAGATGTTGAACCTTGATTTGCTACATCGAGCAAGTCCTGATATACACGCAACTTAGCTGAGTGATAACCGTTTACTGTTTCTAAACGGAAAAATGCTGGAGAATTAACTACTGATTAAAAAAGGGATTTAATTGAAAAACGAAATTAGGAAAGTTACGGAATAAAAAGATTTAAGTTTAAGAAAAGTTTCAAAACCATAACTTTTCTTGTATTTATCTCTTTTATCGATTGCTTTCGTTTTTTTTCAATTAATCCCATAAAATTAATAAAAATTAATTACAAAAAAAATTAATTTAACCTAAAACATAAAAATAAATCAAATCTAAATAAAATGCAATTTAAAATGTTAAATAAGTAAAAATTCATTTTATTTTCATTAATTAAAAAAGCCGCACCATACAAAAAAATTGTGTGAAGAAGAACCTCTTCAACACACAGTGGGTGCTACCGACATCGGGTCTGGGTTCCACTGAGCTGTGCAAGCTACCTTCGAAAAGGTTGAGGCCTCCCATTGCCGACGAAAGATTAGCTCCCTATTGATTTACCTATAGTTCTTCTACGACAATATTGTATGATGCGACCGTTTCTTCAAAGAACTAATTTTCTACATCTTTACTTAGAAACTGCTCCAAATACATTTTCATCTTATTTAATTCATCGCTAAACTTCATTTTTTCAGCTTCGAACTTGCCTCTTTCTATTTCAAGCGTCTCAATTACATTCACCAAAGCCAAAGTTGTAAGTGTTAATATTGGCAAGTCATTATATTTTGCTTTAATTAGTACTTCACTTAATATTGTTTTAGTAATATTAATTGCCATTGGTGGTTTTCTTGAATACAAAAGAAGAAAAACAAGCTAAAAACAAGGTTAAAAATAATGACATAAATATTAAATTCAAGATACAGAGATTTATTGTCTCTGTATCTATTTTATTGTTGCTCAGCAAATTGCTTGCATATCAATTGACAAATTCAGTAGGTATTTTAACAGATGCCTTAGAGAGTATTGTAAATGTAATTGCTGGTCTGCTTAGTTTACTTAGCATTTCTGTATCAATAAAACCAAAAGACGATAATCATCCATTCGGGCACGGGAAAATCGAGCTTTTATCTGCATCAGTCGAGGGGATGCTTATAGCAGTTGCCGGATTTATTATAATTTATGAAGCATTTTACAGATTTTTCTTTCCTTCAAATATCCAAAAGCTCGATATTGGTATCATTATTATTGCAATTGCTGGTATAATAAATTACATATTGGGAGCATACAGTATAAAAATCGGCAAAAAGCATCGTTCAATAGCACTTGTTGCTGGTGGCAGACATTTGCAGTCTGATACATATTCAACAATTGGACTTATTGCAGGACTTATAATTTTGTATTTTACAAATATTTTGTGGCTTGATAGTGTAATTGCAGTTATTTTCGGCACTATAATATCAGTTACAGGTATAAGAATTTTAAGACAAACTATTTCGAACTTGATGGATGAAGCTGATATTAAGCTTTTAGAAGAATTTCTTACCATAATAAATAAAAATCGTAAAGATGAATGGATTAAAATTCGAAATATTAGAATAATCAAATATGGTGATTCTTTTCATATCGATTGTGATTTAACAATTCCTTGGTATTATAATATTAATCAGGCTAAGCAAATTAGTGAAGAAATGACAGAAATTCTTAATAAAAATTTTGAAGAAAATATAGACTTGGCTGTTCATATAAATCCTTGCCAGCCTAAAAACTGCATATATTGTTTAAAAAGTGATTGTTCTCATCGCAAAAGTCAATTTCAAAAGAAAATCGAATGGACTGTTGAACACATTATTCAATTTAAATAAATTCATTTTTTATTTTCATTAAAATACAATTAAATAAAACAAAACTTCGTCTTCATTAAATATTACTAATCAGGAATATAAAATGTTTACAAAAGTTAATATTATAAAAATGGTTTTGGGAGTAATTTTTGGTGGTTTATTAGGTTATGCGTTTTATTTCTTTTTTGGTTGTCGAAGTGGTTGCCCGATAACTTCTAACTGGATAACTTCGGTTATTTATGGTGCAATATTTGGTGCTATTATTGTTTTCCCAACAAAAAGAGGCAAAGATGCAGGAAATAACTAAAAACACGTATATTGAAGAGTTAGTCGAAATTAAGCCACTTGCTGTTTCATATCTATTAGACAAGGGAATTGCATGTTTAGTTTGCGGTGAACCCTTCTGGGGAACTTTAGAGGAGCTTGTTTTAAAGAAAGGATATAAAGAAGAAGATTTAGAGCAATTTGTAAAAGATATTAACTCATTGCCTGATAAAAAATAAGAAATTGTGTTTTTCGTTAAATTTTAATAAATATGGTGCGAACGTGAAATCAGTAAAAGTTATAGTAGGCGGCGAGGAATACAGTTTAATAGGTGAAGATGAAGAATTAATTATTCGCTCGGCGGAAGAGGCTAATAGATTAATAGAGGAACTTAAAGCAAAATATAATGACTTGCCAATATTAACACTTACAACTTTGGCTTTGGTGAATGTAATTGAGACGCTTGAAATAGAAAGAGGCAAGTTCGAAGCTGAAAAAATGAAGTTTAGCGATGAATTAAATAAGATGAAAATGTATTTGGAGCAGTTTCTAAGTAAAGATGTAGAAAATTAGTTCTTTGAAGAAACGGTCGCATCATACAATATTGTCGTAGAAGAAATCATATAGTAATGGGAAAGTATAGCCAAACGATAAAATTACAGCAAATATAGATAAAATTATCAAGAATTGCACAAATACATCTTTGTAGTTCCTTACTGAACCGAAAATTGCAAGTAATAATATCAGGATTCCCGCATATGGTGCTGCATCTTCAAATGGCTTCTGCCCCCAATACGTGTGAATCCTTA
>DAIPLL010000153.1:0-3231 GCA_036769265.1 Kapaibacterium sp. (SeqCode) | reverse complement strand
AAACACCAAGGCAACGAGTACCTTCAATTGAGAACATACCATCGGCGGTAGTTTCACCAAGACCACAACCCAACTCTGTTTTGAAAGCATCAAGCACTAAGTCAGCACCTTTAACAAAACAAGCAGTACCGAGGCAGACTGAAATTTTGTATTTTCCAGATGGTTTTAATTTGAAGAAATGGTAAAAAGTTGCCACACCATAAACAGTAGAAGTCGGAACCTGCATTAAGTGTGCCACTTCATCCATATGCTTTTCGGAAAGATAACCGTATTTTTCTTGCACTTTATGTAAAACAGCGATGAGATAGCTTTCAGGATGTTCCAATTTTAAGCAGTTTGCAATAAAATCCTGAATGTCTTGATCTAATGTATAAATTGACTGTTCCATTATTTTATCCCCCTTGGTAATTTTGGTTCATAAGTTGTATGGAGAAGATGATGAGCTTTTTCACTACCTGGTGAGCCAAGAAACTCTTCATAAAGCTTAATAATAAATGGATTTTCGTGAGATTTTCTCAATTCTTTATTCTCATCAATTTTGTAAAGAGCCATTTGACGTTTGCGAATAATTTCAGGATCTAAAGGATAAATGTATTCTTCTGCGTGTACAAGCGGCTGCCCACCACCAGCTACGCAACCACCGGGGCAAGCCATAATTTCAATTAAATGATATTGTTTCTCACCTGATTTTACTTTCTCAAGTATTTTTTTAGCATTATTCAAACCGTTTGAAACAGCTACATTTAAAGTTAAGTCACCAATTTGGATTGAAGCTTCACGAAGTCCCTCGACAGCACGAACGTTTGTAAACTCAAGTTCTTGTATTTTTTCGCCTGTTATTTTTTCATAAGCAGTGCGAAGAGCTGCCTCCATAACACCTCCAGTTGAACCAAAAATATCACCTGCACCAGTTGAATAACCCAAAGGAGAGTCGAATTCGCCGTCAGGAAGATTTACAAAATCAATACCAAAAGCTTTGATCATCCAAATCAATTCACGTGTTGTAAGAACTGCGTCAGTATATGGGATATTTTCTTTCATAAAATGTTCTGGTCTTTGAGCTTCATATTTTTTAGCAACGCAAGGCATAACAGCAACAACAAATATTTTTTCAGGATCGATTCCCATTTTTTCAGCGTAATATGTTTTTAGGAGTGTTGATTCCATCTGCATTGGTGATTTGCATGATGAAGCATTTGGTATTAATTCAGGATAAAAATGCTCTAAGAATTTAATCCAGCCTGGAGAACAGGATGTAATCAATGGTAAATTTTCGCCTTTCTTTATTCTTTCGATTAATTCATGGGATTCTTCAACAATTGTTAAGTCAGCTGCAAAATCTGTATCGAAAACGCCGTCGAAGCCAAGTCGGCGGAGAGCTGTAACCATTTTACCTGTAACAGGTGTTCCTGGTGGTAAATTCCAACCTTCGCCTAAGGCTGCACGGATGGCAGGTGCAGTTTGAACAACAACGTGAAGATCGGGATTTTCGAGAGCTTTCCATACTTTTTCGGTTGCATCTTGTTCGATAAATGCAGCAGTAGGACAAACATTAATACACTGACCGCATTTAATACAAACGGAATCGTCCATAGGAGCTTCAAATGCAGGAGTAACAACAGTACGAAAACCTCTATGCATTTGGCTTAAATTATGAACGCCCTGAATTTCTGAACAAACTCTAACGCAACGACGGCAAAGAATACACTTTTCAGCATCGCGAATAACAGATACACTTGAATTTTCGATTGCATGACGCTTTCTTTCTCCAGCAAAATAGCGTTCACGAACACCTAATTTATACGCAAGGTTTTGAAGTTCACAGTTTCCGTCTCGAACACAAGTCAGGCAAGCACGAGGGTGATTATCAAGTAACAGCTCAACTAAATCTCGACGAGTTTGGCGAATTTGAGGTGAATTTGTGCGAATTACCATACCTTCTTGAATTGCAGTAGCACAAGCAGGTAAGAAATTGCGCGCACCTTCTACTTCAACTACGCAAATACGACAAGCACCTTCTGTTGAAAGGAACGGGTGATAACATAAGCGTGGGATATGAGAATTAATTTTATCCGCCGCTTGCATAATGGTTGTTCCTTCAACAACAGAAACTGGGATACCATCTATAATTGCATTTACATATTTCATTTGAATTTCCTCCTTAAATTTTCTCTATTGCATCAAATTTACAAGCATTGTAGCATTCGCCACATTTTATACATTGATCTTGTAGAATTTCGTGCGGCTTTTTAGCAAAACCACGAATGCAAGATACAGGACAGCGTCTTGCGCAAAGAGTACAGCCAGTACACTTTTCTGGGATGATTTTATAAGTAATAAGTTTTGAGCATCTTTGAGTTGGGCAACGTTTTTCTTTAATATGAACTTCATACTCTTCTCTAAAATACTTTAATGAAGAAATTACAGGATTCGGAGCAGACATCCCTAACCCACAAAGCGAAGTATTTTGTACAACTTTTGCCAGACGCTCTAACTTATCTAAATCTTCCATTTCGGCATGACCTGAAGTAATTTTCTCCAAGATTTCCAGCATGCGGAAAGTGCCCTCACGACATGGTAAACATTTACCGCACGATTCGTCTTTGGTAAATTCAAGGAAGAATTTAGTTGTTGATACAATACAATCGGCTTCATCAAGCACAATCATACCGCCGGAACCCATCATAGAGCCGATTTCTTTTAAACTTTCGTAATCAATTGGAGTATCTATTTTATCCATTGGAATAAAACCACCAGAAGGACCACCCGTTTGTACAGCTTTGAGCTGACGCCCATTTGGGATACCACCACCGATGTCAAATATAATTTCACGGAGTGTCGTTCCCATAGGAACTTCAACTAAACCTGTATTTTTTACTTTACCTGCGAGAGCAAAAACCTTTGTTCCTTTGCTACCTTCTGTTCCAATTCTTGAGAACCAATCTGAACCATAGAGCATAATGGCAGGAACATTTGCCCAAGTTTCGACATTATTAATACAGGTTGGATGACCCCACAAACCTTTATATGAAGGATAAGGTGGACGTATAACAGGTTGCCCGCGTTTACCCTCAATAGATTGCATAAGAGCTGTTTCTTCACCACAAACAAAAGCGCCAGCTCCAAGCCTGATTTCGATATCAAAATCAAAACCCGAACCAAGTATATTTTTTCCTAATAAATTCATTTTGTGGCATTTCCAAATCGCATTTTCTAATCTTTGAATTGCAA
>DAIPLL010000152.1:0-3246 GCA_036769265.1 Kapaibacterium sp. (SeqCode) | reverse complement strand
ATTTTCCATAGCAAAAGAAATTGCCTTTGGAATATCGGTAAATTTAATGTCTTCATTCAAGAAAGCCTCGACTGCAATTTCATTTGCTGCATTAAGCACTGCTGGTAAAGTGCCGCCTTGCTCCAAAGCATCGTATGCAAAGCTCAGGCAAGGGAATTTCACACTATCAGGTTCGTAAAAAGTAAGAGTTACAATTTTTGCCAAATCCAAGCGTGGGAAGTCATATTGCATTCTGTTTGGGAAAGTCAGGGCGTAAGAAATTGGGAGCCTCATATCGGGCAAACCGAGTTGCGCCTTTACCGAACCATCGACAAATTGCACAAGCGAGTGAATTATGCTTTGCGGATGTATGACAACATCAATTTGATTGCGTTGAACACCAAACAGCCAATATGCCTCGATTACTTCAAATCCTTTATTCATCATTGTTGCCGAATCAATAGTAATCTTGTTTCCCATATTCCAATTTGGATGCTTTAATGCGTCTTTGACAGTTAATTGCTCAAATTCTTTAATATCTCTTGCGAAAAACGGTCCGCCTGAGGCTGTAAGAATTATTTTTTCAATAGAAACTGTATCTTCGCCTACAAGGCTTTGCAACACGGCACTATGTTCGCTATCGACAGCCAAAATTTTTGCACCCGAACGTTTTGCAGCATTCATTATAACTTCGCCAGCGGCAACAAGCGTTTCTTTGTTAGCAAGAGCTATATCCTTCCCTTTTTCAATTGCTTTCAAAGTTGGCAAAACACCCGAAAAGCCAACCAATGCTGAAAGCACCATATCATTTTCATCATCAGCGGATGCTTCAATTACAGAGGCTTCGCCGCAAAGGATTTCGCCTTTGAACTGTGTATTTTTAATGAATTCCTTGTAATATTTCTCTTCTTTAATTACAACGCCTTTCGGTTTGTATTTCAAGGCTTGCTTTTCGAGTTCGACTATGTTCTTGTTCACAGTAAGCCAACCAATCTCATACATTCCATCAAGCGAGCTTATAACATCTAATGCCTGCTTCCCGATAGAGCCAGTCGAACCAAGTATTGTCAGTATTTTTTTGCCGTTTTTCATTTTTTAAAGGTATTCATTTGTAATGTCTTTGTCTTTTCTAACCGAAACAAAACGAAATTTATCAATCGGTACACTATCGCTTTGTTGAACAGTAATTTTTACGAAATATCTAAGCATTAATTTTGAAATAATTGAAAATGTTCCCTCAGTAATATAAGTAGCAATATGAGGATGCAGTTGCAAAATGAGTTTAAATTCACGGCTGTTTTTGCGAAAATTCTTGAGCCAGTGTTCTATTGCATTGATTAATACTGATTTCGACATTATTCTGCCTGTGCCTTTGCATACGTGGCAAATTTCGCTTGTTTTTTCCTCAATGTTTTGATTTATTCTCTGACGTGTGATTTGCATAAGCCCAAGCTGTGTAAGCGGATAACATACCGTTTTGGCTCTATCTTTCGAAAGTAGTTTAGTAACCTCTTGATAAAGTTTTTTCCTGTTCTGCTCGATTTGCATATCGATAAAATCTATTATAATCATTCCGCTTAAATCACGAAGACGAATCTGCCGCACAATTTCTTGGGCTGCTTCAAGGTTTGTTTTGAAAGCATTTTTCTCTTGATCAGGTTCGTTACTGCGTCCTGAATTAACATCAATAACGTGCATTGCTTCGGTGTGGTCGAAGATAATGTCGCCGCCCGATGGAAGCGGCACACTCCGCTTGAAGGTCTTTGCTAATTCTTTCTCAATACCGAATGCTTCGAAAATTGGCTTATCACCAGTGTATAACTCAACTTTTTCAATAATGTGCGGAGAATTTACTTTTAAATAGCTGATTATTTCTTTATGCAATTTTTTCGAGTCAACTGCAAGAAGTTTGACGTTCTGGTCAAATAAATCGCGAACTACACTTGTTGCCAAACCTAAATCTTGATAAACAAGACCTGGCTTTTTCAGGTTTTCTGCTTTTTTGTGTACTATTTTCCAAATATCAAGCAAGTAGTTCCAATCACGACGGAGCTCTTCTTCGCTTTTGCCTTGGGCAGCTGTACGGATAATCCCACCGTAACCTTCTGGCAGAATGCTTTTTGCAAGCTGCCGCAAACGACGACGTTCCACATAAGATGGAATTTTCTTCGAAACACCCAAAACATTGTCAAATGGCAAAAGCACAGTATAGCGTCCTGGGATTCCAAGCTTTGTGGTTACTTTCATCCCTTTGCTATGGTATGCTTCGCGGATGACTTGCACAAGTATCAGTTGCCCTGGTTCTAAGTTTATTGTTACTTCGCCAGATTTTTTTGTATGAAATTTTACAAGTTTATTCGAAGTGCTCTTTTTGGTTGCTTTTGCTTTTTTGGGCTTATTGTTAGATTCGGCGTCTTCCTCCTCGAAAAACAGGTTCTTATCATTGCCGTCGTCCACATCCGAAAAATGCAAAAAAGCATCCTGATTAAGCCCAATATCAATAAAAGCCGCATTTATTCCCGATACAATTTTGTTTACACGACCAAGGTATATATTCCCAATTGATTTTTCTTTGTCTGGCAGTTCGATATAATATTCGGATAGCTTACCATCTTCTGTTATGGCAACCCTTACTTCATTAATTGCGGCATTTATAATTATCTCTTTCTTCATTAATCAATTTCATTCTGAACATTTAATAAACTACAAAGTTACACAATTTTAAGCATATTTTTAAAAAATTTGTTTTAATTTTTAGTTTTGTCTAATTGATGGTTTGTTAAAGTTTTAAATTTTTTGTATATTTGAGAAAAACTTGTGCTATGGCCGAAAAAATCAACATAAATCCCGATATTGAGTTCGAGCTTATTGATGATGTCAAGCTTGCAGCTAAAGTCATCCTTTTCAATGACGATTGGCACACATTTGATGAAGTAATAAATCAAATAATCAAAGCCACAGGCTATCCTTATGAAAAAGCAGAAGCTCTTACTTTCGAAGTTCACAACCGTGGGAAAGCCGTTGTTTATTCTGGTAGCTTAGCTAAATGTATCGAAGTTAGCTCGATTTTAGAAGAAATACAATTACTAACCGAAATCCAACTCTAAAAAGCTCGATCAAATATTAAAAATCGATATAAAATTCTATTAATTATCGGTTAATTGTCTTATTTTTGCATTATGAAAGATCAAGAAGTTTTAAATAGAGAAGTAAAAATAATTGCTAATAATAGAAAAGCTCGCCACGATTTCTTGGTTCTGCAAACTA